>CAZCCX010000013.1:0-18035 GCA_964497115.1 uncultured Desulfobacteraceae bacterium | reverse complement strand
CAAGAAACATCACGATTAAAAGCATCAGACATTTCCAAAATGCCCCTATCTGATTGATTCCATAAAACATTTCGATCCCTCCAAAAAAAACGCCTTTGGGCATCCGCACCCAAAGGCGTTTTTGACTATCCTTCGGTAGCCCGGCGGTCATAGCTTTTCAGCTTTAGACCCGTGGCTTTGCGTCCCCGCCTTTAGGCGGGTTTGCCGTTTCGAGATATGATTTAGTCTATTCTACTGTTACGGGTTCGAAGCAATACTTGTGCCACAAGCTTCTGGATAGATCCTTCTTGGTTATGTTAAAATTTCTTTTGCTCAATTATGTCAAAAAAGGGTTCATGACAGACTGGTGAGGCTATATTGTAAGTTTGTTTTTGTATACATGAGTGCACTCAATGTCACTGTCCCACGCCAGAAATTCTTTGCTATATCATTTTTCTATGTATGTCGTTGGAAGCACAGGTTTTTTGCATAACAGAAAGGGCTTGTAGCATAGTGAAGCTCTCTCAAGGATAGTGACGTTTCTTCACGTCCCATTCGTTTACCCCCGAGAGATTAATTGGAGTTCCAGAAGTATCTCATGAACTAATTGAATGAAGGGAGTGTATTGAGAGTATCACTTAGAGGGGAGAGTTTTGAGTCATTGAGATCATCGAGGAGGTATTGGAGGGATTTCAGCGCTGGAGGTATGTAGGCCTCGAAAAAGGGCTTCCTTTGCACTTTGCTAAGATAGGAAAAGGCCCCTAAGATTTGCAAATTCCTCTGAATAGCCAGATAAGGGTAAGATCTCTTGAAGTGATCAACCGATCCGGAGCTGTGTTCATCGAGGCGAAGCAAGTAGTGATGGTAGGCATGATCCATTTCGTTCATGGACAGCTGAGTATAAGGATCGATAAGAAGAGATGCCAGATCATATTCAAGGGGCCCAAGACGCCCTCCCTGCCAGTCAATGATCCCGATCTTATTGTTCTTGGTTACCATTATATTTCTTGATTGGAAATCGCGGTGCAGAAAGAAATCACTGTCAGCATTGGAAGCCGTTTCAGCCAGATGATCAAAAGGTGCTTTCAGTTCAGGCCAATTCGTTTTTAGACCAAGGTATTTGTGAAGAAAGGCGTCTCTAAAGTAATCCGATTCATGACGACGCATCACTACTTGATCATACCTCTTGGTCTGACAGCACCACGCCGTATCAAACCCTTCCACTCCTAAGGTTTGGAGTCGGAACAGAATTTCTACGACATCTTCATAGAGTGAATTTCGTGTCTCAGGAGCCAAAGCGGCAGTCTGTAGATTGGTGCCTCCAAAATCTTCCAGAATAAAGCGGCCATTGTCCAAATCAACGTGGTGTATTTCGGGTATCGGTAGCCCTTTTTTAAAGAGGTCCCTTCCAATCTTAAGAAAGGCGAGATTCTCTCGCTTCGAGTAATCGTCTCGCGGAGAATTTTCCATCCCGATGAAACTGACGTCATGCTGATCGAGCGAAATGCGCCAGAAAAGCCTTTGAGAACCGTCGCTCGAAATGGAGCGGAGTTCGAGGCTATCAGTTGGAAAGCCGATATCCTTAATAAAGTCAGAGAAAAATGCATGAAGTTCAGGATTAGAAATGATCATTTTAATATACTTCTTGGAAGAGATCTCTGTCTACAGTCCTACCCGATGTCACAATACTGTCCACAACTCTTTTGCCCTGTTTAACCCTTACCGCATCCCAGAGGATTGAGCCTCTGATTTCCACGCTTTTTTCCAAAGTTGTTCTTTCTCCTACTACGGCCCAATCTCTGAGCGTGGCGGAGGGGGCGATTTGGCACTCAGGGGCTATAGAAAAGCGTGTTTGGTCCAACAAATCCTTGTTGACCTGTTTGTAACTGTTCACGGTTCCTATGTCATTCCAGTAATGCCCTTCGGTGATATGGTACCTGATTTCTTTCCCTGAGCGGATCAAGGTTAGGTAACAATCGATGATATTCGAAAAACTCTCCTCGGGAATATGGGACAGCAATTCCGGGTCTATGATGTGGATCCCTGTAAAGGCCAGACGCCCTGGGTCATTGCCCGGGGCTATATCGGTGATCTTGCCGGAATGGTCTATACTAATCTGATTATAAGGCTCGCGATCATGAAGGATCAGGGTCACCAGTCCCTTTGATTTCCTGTGAGTTTCATATGCCGGGCCCAAATCGATATCTGTCAGGATGTCGCTGTTGAAGACAATGAATGGTTCATCATCCCAGTACCCTTCCGTATTCTTGATTGCGCCGCCCGTGCCGAGAATCTCAGGTTCCACTCGAACATCAATCTTGAGGCCAAAGGGCTTGCCCCCATCCAAATAGTCTACGATTTGGTTGTAATGATGATGGGTGTTTACAACGATGCCCTCTGTTCCGTATCCCTTGAGATACTCGATGACCCTTTCAATCATAGGTCTATTGACCACGGGCACGAGAGCTTTAGGTCTTTTGTCAGTTAGAGGTCTAAGACGCGTTCCAAGGCCGGCAGCAAGAATCATAGCTTTCATGATCAAATCCGTTCACAGAGATCCTTCTCTTTAACACGATTCATGCGAAGAAAAAATATATTATGTCATATTGCTCCACTTTCCTGCAATTTTTCGCCACGAAAGCGATCAAAAAAGTTGGCCCTATTTCTTTCATTTGGGTATAGTTTTTTGATTGCATTGGTTTTGTGGAAATCAGTATGATGGGTAATTGAAAAAAATTGGTTATTGTGCACTCATAAGCGTGTACACTCTTGTCCATAAGCGGTGCTGAAATTTAGGGGTTCCGAAGCATATGGGGGAACCTGAATTTCAATCGAATCTGACGAACATGTCAAATCAAGCACTTATGTCTACTAAAAAGCCGTTTCTAGGTTTTTCTCGGACAGCAATGAAGCGTGTAAGACGATGAACGGTGGGGATCAATGAAATCGGAGGAGAGTTCGTTGAGCGCAACTCTTGATCTTTCTGAAGTCAACCCAAGGGTCGGACAACTTTTTATGGCGGGTATGCCGGGCCCTCAAATAGACGAGGACACGAGGGACCTGATCCGTTACTACAATGTGGGCGGGGTGGTCCTTTTCTCTCGAAATATTGAGGGACCGATGCAATTGACAAACCTCTGCCTGGACCTCCAGGACACGGCCATGGAGTTCCACGGCTTACCCCTAATCCTGGCTATTGATCAGGAAGGGGGCAGAGTGGCCAGGTTGAAGGAGCCTTTTACCCAATTCCCAGGGAATACGGCCATGGGACAAGATACAAAGCCGTTAGAAAAGGCAATGGAATTTGGCCGGGTCACGGCAAAGGAATTGAAATTAGTCGGTCTCAACATGGATTTTGCCCCGGTGCTGGATGTTCAACGGGGTGAACCGGAAAATCATCTTAGAGGACGAATCTTTGGGGAAGATGTCAAGATGGTATCCAAACTCGGAAGGACCGTGGTGAGATCTCTTCAAGAGCATGGTATTCTGGCAGTGGCCAAGCATTTTCCGGGTCTGGGACGCAGCAGCGTCGATCCTCATTTTAAGCTGCCAAGAATTGAGTTAGATATGAAGGAGATGGAAGAAGTCAATCTTCCTCCATTCCAGGCCGCCATAAACGAGAGCGTTTCAGGGATCATGACCTCCCACGCCATCTATCCTGCCCTGGATCCGGAGCGACCTGCCACTCTTTCACCTGTCATATTAACTCAACTTCTGAGGGAGAAAATGGGTTTTGGTGGGCTTATCATTACTGATGACCTGGAAATGGGAGCCATAGCCAAACACTGGGGCATTGCGGAAGGAGCGGCCGCCGCCTTCGAAGCTGGCGCCGATATACTGCTTATATGCGAAGATCAAAAGAATGTTCTGGAAGGCATTGAACTCTTACGACGAAGACTTCTTCAAGAAGAGATTCCATTTCAGAGACTGGATCAGTCAAACGAGAGGATCATGAAAGTGAGATCCAATTTGCTGGAACGCAGAGAGTGGGTGTTGACAGCGAATATAGAGAAGTACTTCAACATATAAAGTTGCCTTAGGATGTTATATCCGATCTTCGCGACGCCTGCTTCGAAGCCGTCTATCACCTTCCGGAGGAATTCTATCCCTTCCCTTAAGCATTAGACTGACAATAAGGATTAGGATGAGAAGAGCTTGGAGCAGACCAAGCACGGCTTCAAGAACCTTCTGATTCATGATGATCAGGGCGCTAACCCCTAAACATGTCGACATGGTAACAATGACGAACACCGCTTCATTTCGGGTAAATCCCATAGAAAGTAGCCGGTGGTGTAAGTGATCCTTGTTGACACAAGTCAATAGTCCCAAAAGGTTTTCGGCCTTTCGGTTTTTTATCCGTGAAATATTGACATAGACCATATCAAAGATGAGGATGCCGAAGATGAGGATAGGGGCTGTGAGAGAAACAAAATGACTCGTGTCGGACCATTTTCCTGATATGGCCAAGCTGGCCAGGGTAAAACCCAAGAATGTACTTCCCGCATCTCCCAGAAAAAGCAGGGCTGGACTCCCGATTCTGAAGTTGTACGGCATGAACCCGGCGCTTGCCCCCAAGAGGGTGACAGCGACCCAGCCCAAGGCGGGTTGAGCTGTCTTAAAAGCGATGAGGCCCAGAAACAGGGCAATGACTACAGATATGCCGGATGCCAATCCGTCTATTCCGTCAAAGAAGTTCAAGGCATTGGTCAAACCTACAATCCAAAGCACGGTTAGAGGAATATTGACGATAGGGGCCCAAGACTCACCGTAAAACAATGTGACGTAGATTTCTCCCCACACGATAACCAAAAGAGAAATCAAGATCTGAAATACAAACTTCAGAGAAGCGGACAGGGGGCGAAAATCATCCCACAGCCCCATAAGGAAGATGAGGGTTGCCCCAAGCAAAAGGATTTTCATGTCGGGAAGAAAGACATCATTTAATAAACTGGATAATGAGAACACTAGGTAGCTGGCTAATCCACCAAGAAGGGGGGTGGGTCGATCGTGTATCTTCCGCCAGTCGGGATTATCCAGAATGTTGAATCGAAGGGCGAGCCGTCGACAAAAAGGAGTCAGGAAATAAGTAACAAGGAAGGAGAGAAAAAGAAGGTACTGCCATCTCAGCCCCCCATCAAAGTAGAGCCTTCTGATCCACGGGCAGAGGAAAAAAAAGAGGCAGAACCCTATGAATGTGTGCCAAAGAATTTTAGCTTTCAATAGCAACCCCCTTCCTGGTCAAGAGTTCCTGGTACACTTTGTCGATAGACTGTACCATGATATCGGAGCTGAACTGTTCCTGGATTCTCTTCCGTCCCTCTTTTCCCATTTTGCTGGAAAGCACGTTATCACTGAGAATTTGTTCCAGAGCATTAGTCAATTCTGCCACATCTCCGGGCTTTACCAATAAGCCGTTGAATTGGTGTTTGACCAGATCTGGAATGCCTCCCACATGGCTGGCTACTACCGGCTTTTCCATGGCCATGGCCTCCAACAAGACTCTACCCATCCCCTCGAAAAAAGAGGGCAAAACAGCGACATCGAAGGTGGAAAGGATCTCGGAAACATCCGTCTGAAAACCGGTAAAAAGAACAGAGCCGGAAAGCTCATTTTTGTCTACAGCCCTCAGTAACTCACCATACAGGTCCCCCTCGCCCACGATGACAAGTTTCACATTATTGACTCGTTGCTTCAGCGCGTTAAATGCTTCTATCAGAGTAACGTGCCCTTTCCCTTCCCATAGTTTAGAGACGATTCCGATGACTAGATCTTCCTTCTTCAGCTTCCACTTCTCTTTATTCTTCATTTTGACATCCGTCGTTACAGGACGGAATTGATCCAATTGGATGCCGCTGTATATCTTTTCAATCTTTTCTTTATCTGTGATCTTTTCCTGCAACGCCCAGTCAATAAGGGGCTGGGAGATAAAGATCATTTTGTCGCACCAATGGGAGCTCATGCGCTCCAGGTTGCGGAAGAGACTCTGTCGCCAGAGAGGTTCCTGATCGTGGAAGGCAAAACCGTGAACCGTATGGACGATCACGGGGATACCAGCCAACTTAGCAGCCAAACGACCCAAGAATCCAGATTTGGAATTATGTGTATGAACGATATGATAAGGGTTCTTTTTTAGGAAGACAGTCAGGGCAAGAAGGGCCAATGTGTCTTCTAGGGGGGAGATGGGCTGGACCAGGTGTTCAAACGGCCAGACCTTCATGTGGCTATCCTCGACTAGTTGAATGAGCCGCCCTCCAGGGGCACACGCCAACTCCACCTCATAGACGTTTTTGTCCATCCCTCGCATGCTGAGAAAGGTATTGATTCCAGATCCGCTTACAATGGGTAGGGTGTGTATGTGGAGAACCCGAATCATCTTGTCATTAAGTCTACCTCAAGCCTCAGCGGCTTGAGCGATTACAAAATGCCTCTTCAATTAGCTGTATGTTCCAGATGAGGATGATTTCCCTTATGTCCTTCGAAGGCTTTCAGTTTCCTCTAATTCTATCATTCATTTCAGTCAATTGGAATGCATTTGTTTAGAATTGTAGGCGATTGAGAGTTTTTACATCACCGATTTAGACATTTTCAAGAATAGTTTTGGCCGGAATCAGCCCTGTGGCGCTGGCGGATACAATGTTCCCCGCGACTCCCGGACCATCCCCCGCGACATACATCCCTTTGATTTTGGTCTCTAGATTACCCTTGGTTTTGATCTGAGTTGCAAAGAACTTTATCTCAGGGGCATATAGCAGGGTTTCGTCGTTAGATACACCTGGAACAACATGGTTAAGTTTCTCCAGTCCCTCAATGATATTGGTCAGGATCCTTTCAGGAAGAGCCATGGCAATATCTCCGCACACCACATCCTTTAATGTGGGTTCGATATAACCTTTACTGACACGCTCCCAGGTGCTGCGCCTTCCCCGTTTCAGGTCACCGAAGCGCTGAAGTATGGGTCTGCCTCCACCGATCAATGAGGCAATATTCCCTATGGATTCTCCATATGCCTGGTTATCCGTAACGGGCTCCGTCAAAACGACCTTTGAAAGAAAGGCAAAGTTGGTATTGTCAGATTTTCTATGATGATAGGCGTGACCGTTTACGCAGACAAAATTGCTGTAATTTTCAGTCGAAATAAATCCTCCCTGATTTGTGCAGAACGTTCTTGTTTCATCATCATATTTTTTAGTTTGAATGAAGAAAGCGGGATCATAGATTACATCACAAAGATCCCGCATGATATCGTTATGAACCTCCACTCGTACGCCCACTTCAATTCCCCTGTGGGTCAGTTCAATACCGTATCTCTGGGCAATCTTTCCCACCCAGTTTGCACCCACTCGCCCCGGGGCCAGGATCACATGGTCTGAGAAATACTTTCCCCTATTGGTGATGACCCCTTTCATGCGGGATCTTTCCACCATGACATCCTTGACGTCCTCGGATGTGTGAATGGTTACCCCTTTGGACAGGATATAGCTGCTTATTTTTTCTATGTGTTTCGGCAGGCTTTCGCTGCCGAGATGTTTCTGTCTGATGATCAACAGGTCGATTCCATACCTCTTGGCATTTTTTCGAATGTCTTTGGCAGTATCCAAATCCGAAGGGTATACGTAGCCATCCATGCCGAATCGGTTATATATGGCTTCTGTTTCGTCTATTAGGGCCTTTGCCTCATTTCCTGGCATGAACTGGGTGAGATCAGTCTTGCCGAGTTTATGAATATAATTAAGTTTGCCGTCGGAAAAGAGCCCCGCTCCACCAATACCGGATAGAATATTACATGGTCTGCAATTGATGCATTTTCCCTCATCGGTTATGGGGCATTTACGTTTTAGGGGAGATTTCCCCTTTTCTATGAGGAGGATCTTAAGGTTTGATTTTTCGCAGAGGTAATAGGCAGAAAAAAGCCCGGCAGGGCCTCCTCCGACGATAATCACGTCATACTTATTCCTTTTTCTTGCTGTCTTGGCTGCACCCATGATTTTTCCTAATCCCTTTCTAGGTTTCTTCCGCTCAGGCTGTTACATCAGCTCTCTAACCCCCTTAAAAAAGAAAAGTACTCGTCCAGAACTGAGATTAGAGATTCAGAGTCTTTGATCTTTGTTATCTTTTCTCTAAATCGATTGCTATGGGACAGACCCTTGGTATAGCGGAGAAGGATCCCCCGCATGGGAAAGGCCGCTTTATGCTCGCCCATGAAATCCGAGAGCAGAGAGAAATGGTTCATGATTAACGCTCTGCGCTCTGTAAGATCAGGCGTTTCTACTGGCAGTCCCTTTTCCAGTTGTAGAATCTGTCTAAATATCCATGGGTTTCCGACGGCGGCCCGTCCTACCATGACCCCGTCACATCCGGTCTGAGCTTTCATTTCTATGGCATGGAAAGGTTTACGTACATCGCCGTTCCCGATGACGGGAATCGTTACTTGTGACTTGACACGGCCTATCATATCCCAATCAGCACCTCCCGAGTATTTCTGGGTGACAAAGCGGGCATGAAGGGTGATGGCGTCGACGCCACAGTCCTCCACAATACGGGCGACTTCACAGACAACAGGTTCATCAGGCGACCAACCGGTTCTGATTTTAACGGTCAAAGGAACATGACAGGCCCGGCGCACAGCAGAGACGACCTTCTCAAGGTTCTTGAGATCTCGAAGAAGGCCCGCGCCGGCACCGGTCTTAGTGACCTTCTTGACGGGACATCCCATATTGATATCCACAAGATCGGCCCCTGATTCTATTACAATCCGGGCGGCCATTGCCATGGTTTGCGGTTTTGCCCCGAATATCTGAACGGCGAGGGGTTTTTCTTCGGGAAGACTCCTAAGATAGATCAAAGATCCTTTGCTGTTAAGTGATAGGCCAACGGCACTAATGAGTTCGGTAGACACAAGCCCGGCCCCCATGCGCTTGACCATAAGACGAAATGGCAGATTGGTGATTCCCGCCATTGGTGCCATAATGAGCCAGTTTTCAAGTTGTAGTGAGCCAATTTTCATCATGGATATCAAGTCTACCTTTATCGGACAACATAAGCAAGAGTCATCGCGCAGGCATGTCCACTTCACCTTCATTGGCAGAGTATCCTGATAGGATTTTGTCCTTTACACACCAGGTCAATTTTCCTATACTCCGTTCGATTTTGAATAAACCGATAAACTCACTCTAAGCCCCCGTTTTGTCAATAAAAGAAGCCTTTTCAAAGGCCATGGCGCCGGTGCCGTGAAAGGAGATGGAATACCATGCTTAAGGCCAGTGACATCATGAGCTCCCATGTAATCAGCGTCAAGAAGGAAACAAGCCTTAAAGATCTGGCTCTTCTCCTTTATGACCACCATATCAACGGGGTCCCCGTGGTGGATGATGATGGGGCGTTGATCGGCGTCATCTGCGAGAGTGACTTGATCAGAAAGGACAAGAAACTCCACATCCCAACCGTGGTCACCCTCTTTGACGCAGTGTTTTATCTAGAGAGTTCAAAAAAGTTTGAAAAGGAAATTGAAAGGATAAACGCGACCAAGGTGGAGGATCTCTATACGACAAAGGTTGTCTCAATCCAAAAAGAGACACCCATTGATGAGATCGCCACCATCATGACTGAAAAGAAGATATATACCATCCCGGTCATGGATGGAGACCGCTTGGTGGGTATTGTCGGAAAAGCAGATTTGGTTCGGACCCTGGCTTCTTAGAGGACCCATAAGGTCAGATGTGATCAGAGAATGCTTCGAGCCCTAACGTCTTAGACATTTGGAGTTCCTTCCTCTCTTTTCCACTTTAGTTTTGACTAGACCCTCCACCTCTGGTGGAGGACCCGGAAAGGTTCTACCATTCCGGGGAGAAAGGGGAGGGTTGTTTCAGAAAAACTTTTGTCCCTTGAGCCCCCTTCGAGAGGGCTTCCCGAGGCCTCACTCATAAAGGCCGTTTCAGGAAAATGGAAATCAAACTTGCCGCCTCTTTCATCCATTCGGCCATGTCCTCGGGCTTTGAAATGACCTTTGTCACTATTTGCAGTGACCCGGAAAAGGTCCTATATGAGTGTCTCAGTTTTATTCCGAACCCTTCTTTGACGTATTGCGTCAATCCAAGAAAAACGTTGGCCATAGGATTGTCATCATCGATGGGTAATTCAATGGTCAGGAATCTATCGTTCATTGATACCGTCACATCCTGTGGTTCCTGCATCTTAATATCCCTTCTTGGCTGTTCTACATCATTACAGTTCTCTAATGATTCGATACTGCGATCTTGTACCATTCTTTCAAGGGTGAAGTGAATGTCGGTATTCTAACCAGAGAGCATGTTCATGAAAATGGAATAGACTGCAAGTCCCCACAAAAGGGTTGCCAAGATTAGACTTATTAGGACAGCAGCACTAGCCAGGTCTTTTGCGTGTTTGGCGGGCTCATTATACTCAGGTGAAACCATATCGACGATGGCCTCAATAGCCGAGTTGATCACTTCAATAAGGAGGACGATTGTATTAACAACTAATAGAATAGTCTTGAAAAGGATGGATATGGGCAGGAAGAACAATACAATCAGGAGGAGGACATAGAGGACTATTTCCTGACGAAAGGCTTCTTCATTCTTGACGGCAAATCGCAGCCCGTTCAAGGAATTGAGGAATGCCGCCCGGAGTCTGGCCATGCCTCTCTTTCTTTGTGGTACGTGGTTCATATTATAGGGAAGTCCTCTGTATGTGAATCCCGCTCTTGGCGGGAACCACGCATGATCGTCGCAGATCCCGTCGCCGGGAGTGGTGTGGGGAGGGGGAGTTAGAACATCACCTCTACCCGATTAGAGCGCTTCTTCATCACGCGGTCAGTTTCTTTGCGATCTTTGCGACATACTCGCCCTGGTATCGCGCACCGGCGAGCTCATTCTCGCTCGGAAAACGACTGCCATCAGCCCCCGCGATAGTCGACGCTCCATATGGCGAACAACCGCTAATATTATCCAATGTCATTTGCCCCTGAAACGAATAGGGCAGACCGGCAACCACCATGCCATGATGCAGCAGGGTCAGGTGAAAACTCAGGATTGTTGATTCCTGGCCTCCGTGCTGGGTGTTTGAGCTTGTGACAACACTTCCCACTTTCCCGACCAACGCTCCGTTCATCCAAAGCTGTCCCGTTGTATCAAGGAATTGTCGCATCTGGCCGCACATATTGCCAAAACGGGTCGGTGTCCCAAAGATGATTGCATCGGCTTCGCCCAGCTCATCTACGTTGCAAACAGGTATATCGGCCTGCTGTTTCTGAGCTTCAAGCGCGCCCATTTTTTGTAACACGTCTTCGGACAGAGTCTCTGGAACTCGGTACAGAATGGCTTCCACATTCGCTACCGACCGTGCTCCTTCAGCGGCTGCTTCCGCCAGCTTACGGACGTGTCCATACATCGAATAGTAGACGACCCATACCTTCATGAGAACCTCCTTTCTTGAACTCTAACGTCAAAGATCAGTTACCAGGACCACTCCAAATAGTAGCCATGGGAATCGGATCGTAAACTTGCACTACTTTTTAACAAGCCCGCTCTGGCCCTCCCATAAGGTTCCTTGCCATCTCGTGTAGTCAAATGGTTCCCTCAGGACTAAAGCGGTAAATTGATCGGCATCTACGTTCTCTAAAAGATTGCGTAAGCGCCTTAAACCCTTCCAATTTATCCTCCATATCAGTGATCGTTACATGCCTCCTTGAAAAATCCGATGGGGTCGGTGATAATAAGTTCTGCTACTATTTTTATATATGATTTTGTCATCAGTTGAAAGAAAATACTTACACTAGGCTGACATGGCACAGGCGATATGCAGGGCATCTTTGAGGCGTAAGGGTTTGGCTAACAACCATTCCTTTTAACGCCACTCAGATTATCTGCCCAATGGATAGAAGCAGGCCTTCCGGTTTGGCGCTCAAATAGGAGGTGGCGGGAGCGAGGGTTTCTAATGCCCGGCTGACGGTGTTGGAGGCGTTCCATTTTGACTATCCGCGGTATTTGTCGGAAGAGTTGACAACCCATGTTTTAGAGGAACTGGATCACTCCGCAGGGGGCGCTTTACAAACCGGAACGAGTGCTTACCCTTATACCATACCCAATGATTAGTGGGGTATGTTTGCTTCCATTTCGAGCCTGCAGCAGGTGACGACTTCGAAAGGAATACCCATGGGAAAAATGAAAAGACTTCGAGCAATCATTCTCATCTGCCTTTTACTATTCACCAGCGGATGTGCGACGGCCCCCTCCAAAGGCCCTGCCCTTAAACCACCCCGACACGACAAAATCGTTGCCATCGGTGATGTCCACGGCAGCTACAGCGGATTGGTGTCGGTTATGAAGGAAACGGCGCTCATCGATGACGAGAACCGCTGGATCGGCGGCAATGCCCTGCTGGTTCAGACCGGGGATTTGCTGGACAGGGGCACGGATATCCGGCAAGTACTGGACCTGCTGATGTCGCTCCAACGTCAGGCGGAAACGGCAGGTGGGAAAGTGGTGGTCCTTCTGGGAAATCACGAAGTGATGAATATCTTCGGCTCCAGGCATTATGTGAATCCAGAGGCTTATGCAAGTTTCGTCGGGCCCGGTTCCGAAGAAAAACAGACAAAAGCATTTGAGAGATGGCAGGCTTATTTCGGCGTTTCAATCGGCCCGGAAGGGGAAGATCCGGCAGACGGACAACAAAAATGGATGGTGACGCATCCACCCGGGTTTGTGGAATACGCCGAATCCATGAGGCCTGATGGGCGCTATGGAAAATGGCTTCGAAGCCTGCCAGCCATGTATCAACATGGCGGGACCGTTTTTATTTAACCTTGGAAAACCCCGCCCTTTGGGGTCAAAGTCATTTGGCTCTGCCTGAAAAATGCTTTTGAAATCGCGGTGGCGAAGCCATGAATCGGGCGAAAGGCCACGGCCTATGGCCGTGGATAGTCCGATTCAAGCGATTTCTTTACTCACGCCGGCATCAGCCCCGGATATGCGGAATTGTTGCAAGTCGCCATTAATGAAAGCATTGCCGCGGATTTAGAGGAATTTGACCTGAACAAATCGTATTTGATGGAAAAGGGGTTTGTGGAGCAGTTCTTTTGCATGTCGGAGATGATCTCGGTGGTGGACAGCATTCTAAAGGCTGCCGAAACCGATGAACTGCCGACTTCAATACTTGACGTGATTCCGCAATTGCAGGAGATCAAATCTTTTCTTGACGGGATTTATGAAGCTTCGCCCCTGATGGTTGACGAAGGACCGTTGTGGTTCAGGGGGTTTGCCCAGTGGCCCGATGAACAACTTGTCTCTTATCTTCCAGAATGGCTGAAGAGGAACAATGCCTGGCGCGTTATTGTCTCTCACACGCCCCGGTCGGACGGCAGAATTCAATCGAGGTTGGACGGGGGTATTTTTCTTATCGATACGGGAATGCTTTCGGAGTATTATTAGGGGGGGGCAGGCGTCCGCTCTGGAGATCAGAGATGACGAGGTTACAGCTGTTTATGCGGCCGGTGAACGGTTTGACTTTCCCCCGCCTGAGATCGATTACGGACCGGAACTTGTCTGGACTGCCCCTGACGGCACACCCCTTCCATTTGAAACCGTGGATGACATCGTGCAGTTTTTGTTAACCGCTGAACCCATTGTCACTGAGGAGATTACTACCGGCGTCAACCGACCGGAGAAAGTACTTCTTGAAAAGGGCCACAATAAACTTAATGCGATTTTTCGGCATGAAAGCGAAAATGGAGGTTTGGAATCCGTTCCCGGGATGGGTCACAAAATACGGTTTTTCCGTGACAGCTACCTGAGTGAAATGGCGGCCTATGAGATGAATCGGTTGCTGGGACTCGACAATATGCCGCCAACCGTTTTCAGAACTCTCAACGGGAGTCAGGGCACCCTGCAGTTGTGGGCGGAGGGGACCATGTTGGATCGGCAGCGGGCGCTGAAAAAGATACTTCCGCCCGAAGAGCTTCCCTGGAACAGGCAGATGTGGGATACGCGGGTTTTTGACAACCTTATCAACAAGTTTGACCGGAACCAGACAAACATTTTGATCGACCCGAACTGGCGCATGATCCTCATCGACCATACCCGATAGTTTGCGAGAGACCGGTCTTTGCCCAATCCCAAACAGGTGATCCGCTGCTCCCGGGGACTCTGGTATGCCCTGCGCCACCTCCGATGAAGGGGAAGTAAGAACTCGCCTATCGCCTTATTTGAGCCAGGCTGATATAGACGCCCTGTTCGTCCGGCGGGAGCTTCTTGTTGAGTTGATTCAGGAACTTATCGACCGGAATGGTGAAGTTGATGTCTTATCATAAAAAACAAAGAAAGATACCGAATTCTCATTTCTTACAGAGAGTGGCATATTTTTCCTGAAGATCAGATTTCTGTCAAACAAAAGAGTAGACACATCTTGAACGGACCCTTGAGGTGCCCTCGTGATAGAGTCTGCCCTTTACCCGATTATGTTCCATTTCCTATCTCTTTGCGTAGGCAAGAATCTTTTCAAAATCCCCTTCGTGTTGGTCAAAATCACTACTGGGAGCTTGGCAATCCACAAAAGGGATCACCCCAATTCCAGCGCCTAGTTTCTCTTCCTGGAGGAGTCGCTGATGCTTTTTCCCCATAAACTCCCAGGAACATTTGAATCCTGAAAGACCCGAAACTGAAACATTTTTTCTTTCCTGGGGTTCCCCTTTGAGATGGGAGATGACTCGATCTTTAAAATCTCTATTGGGCATTAACGGAATACCTCCACAATGAACACTGAGGGCCCGGTCTTCCCATATTGAGGTTACCTTCTCCAGGCCACCATACACCGGCATCTACGTCACCATTCCAATTGTCGGGGAAAGATGTGGACCATCCTTCAAATTGGAAGGTTTTCCAGTCTTTCGGTATTGCAGATATTTGGCTGGTTGCTAGTGTTTCTTGCTTTGATGATTGTAGATCTGTTTCTTGAGAGGACGGCGTAACAGGTTCACTTAATGATTTGGATTTCGGATCTGATTCTCCATTGCCCCCGCAGGCAAGAAAACCAAGACAACTCAATGCCACTGCCAAAACCATTATCAAAAAAACATTTCTTCCCAAATTTTTCCATATCCCATGACTGAAACCTCCCAAAAGTTGAATTCCAGGAAACGAACCAGGGAAATCAATTATCACAAATTTGTTGAAAGACATAGCAGAAAGTATGCGCCGTCTTTGTCACAATCCTTGACTTATAATCTGTAGCATTGAGAATTGGCTGATTTCCCCTTTTCCCCCCTGTTGTTGACAATGGGCAACTTCCTAATATAAAAGCAATAAAACAATCAGATAACGGAGGGAGTCCGTCAGAATAAGCAGTTCAAGCACTTGCGTAACAAGGCTTTTCTGTTTATAGGAATTCATTCCATCTAACGAAAGGGGAATGCAGGATGAAAATGAGAATCATGGGGAAATTGACTTTTATGATCCCGTTTATGGTTTGTCTCAGCTTTGCCGGCCAGGCTTTGGCCGAGAAATACACCATCAAAGCGGTGAGCGCCTGGCCCAAGAATGCCAGTGAGGTTGCCTCGGACTATTTGCCGTTTATTGCCGCCGCCAATGTATACCTGGCTGAAAAATATCCCGGAGAGTTGAAAATCCAATATCTGGGCGGCCCGGAAGTCATCCCTTCAAGAGATCAGGCCGAGGCCATCCGTATGGGCACCATTGATATGATGTTCGCAACAGCTGCCTATTATGCCGGGATCGCACCGGCAGCCAATGCCGGCAAGCTGTCCCAAATGACCTCCACTGAAGAAAGAAAAAACGGGGCTGACGCCATTTATGACAGAATCCACCGGGGAAAGCTGAACGCAGCCTACCTGGGCCGTCTGGGCAGCGAAGTGCAGTTTCAACTCTATACCATTAAGCCGGTTAAGACCATTGCTGACATAAAGGGACTCAGGATCCGGACTTCTGCCATGTACATTGATTTCATCAAATCCGTGGGGGGCATTCCCACCGACATCAAACCTGGAGATGTTTACCAGGCCCTGGAACGGGGTGTTGTGGACGGGTTCATGTGGCCCTTGTTCAGTATTCGGCCCTGGGGCTGGCAGGAAGTGGCCAAATATGTGGTGGGACCTCCGTTCTACAAGGTCTGCCATCCGATTCTGGCCAATGCCACAAAATGGGACAGCCTTCCGGGACATTTAAGACAGGCCCTTCAGGAGGTGCTGGCAGAAAGGGCCGCCATGGTTGATAAGGAATCTGTTGAGAATATGAAAAGAGAAATCGGCATCCTGGAGAAAGCAGGACTCAAGGTGATCCGTTTCTCTGCTGAAGAAGAGAAAAAATACCTGGACATGGCCTATTCCGAAGGATGGAAAGGGCAGCTGAAGATGGAATCCGAGAACACCGCCCAGTTACAGAACCTTTTATCAAGATAAGCAACACTTAAAGGGGTCATCCGGCATACAGACGGCCTCCATCGTACATCTGATTGTTAGCCGGGATCGAGGAATGAAATGAAAACTGAGGAGCACCAGGCAGGCAAGAATCCCTTTGACAGGGTTCTGGATTGGATGGCGGCCCTTGCAAGCATATTGCTGCTGGCCATAACCCTGATTGTCACCTATTCCGTTATCTTGAGGTACCTGCATGTCAGCCCCCCCATCTGGGTGCTTCAGTATACGGAATACGGACTTTTATGGATTACGTTTCTGGGCGCTGCCTGGCTCCAGAGGCTTGATGGTCATATCCGGATAGACTCGGTGATTACCCACCTTCCCAGAAGGATCAGGGCCCGGCTGGAAATCTTCAACCTTGTCCTGGGCTGCTTGGTCACCCTAACCGTATTTTGCTTTTCCTTGATTCACTGCTTTGAGCTTTTCCACCGGGGGATCATGGAAATCAAGGCCACTAATGTGCCCAAGTACTTTATCTTCTGG
Source organism: uncultured Desulfobacteraceae bacterium (assembly GCA_964497115.1). Classification (GTDB taxonomy): domain Bacteria; phylum Desulfobacterota; class DSM-4660; order Desulfatiglandales; family HGW-15; genus JAFGFY01. The sequence continues at coordinate 1,129 of CAZCCX010000013.1, read as the reverse complement.
ATCATTCCATTTGGCAGCCTGGTATTGTTTTTGCAGTTTGTACGGGGTGCCTGGAATAGATTTCGTCAATAAAAAAGAGTAGTTACAGTTAAAACAATCTAGTTAGCTGAAGAGATGAATTAGTGGAAACCTGGCAGGTTCTATCTTTGTTGATCGGTGGACTCCTCATATTTCTGGCAATGGGATTCCCCATAGCATTCTCCTTTTTCCTGATCAATATCATCGGTGCATATGTAGTCATGGGGGGGGTGAACGGGATAAATTTGGCTGTCCAGCAGGTGTTTTCCTCCCTGGTGAGTTTTTCCATTGCCCCGGTTCCTTTGTTTGTGTTCATGGGGGAGGTATTATTGCATTCCGGCCTGGCCAAGGATACCCTGAACGCATTGGACAAGTGGATCGGCAAACTCCCGGGCCGGCTCAGTCTTTCGGTTATCACCGGCGGGAGCCTGTTCTCCACTTTGAGCGGATCCACCATTGCCAATACCGCCATGCTGGGAGAAATCATGGTTCCGGAGATGCGGGCAAGGGGATATGAAGGCCCCATGATACTGGGTCCCATCATTGGCGTGGGGGGCCTGGCCATGCTAATTCCCCCCAGTTCCCTGGCCATTGTATATGCCAGCCTGGCCCAGATATCCGTTGGCAAGGTATTGATGGCAGGCGCTCTGCCAGGACTGCTCTTAGCGATCTTCTATTCCGCTTACGTGGTGGGCCGGTGCCGGATGAATCCGGAGATTGCCCCGGTGTATGATGTCGGCCACATCAGCCTGTCTGAAAAAGTGTATGACTTTGTCAAGCACCTACTGCCCCTGTGCCTGATCTTTGTTCTGGTTCTGGGCGTGATCTTCCTGGGAGTGGCAACCCCCACGGAGGCGGCTGCCACCGGCGTCACAGGCGCCATCATCCTGGCCATTGCCTATGGTAGATTCTCCATATCCATGTTGAAAAAATCCCTCACCGGAACCCTGGAGGTCACGGTGATGGTTTTCATGATCATTGCAGCTTCAAAAACCTACAGCGCCATTCTGGCCTATTCTGGTGCTACCACCCAGCTGGTGGGCGTTGTTGCGGATATCCAGATGAACCGGTATATTGTGCTTATCGGTATGATGCTGATCATCCTGGTTCT
>CAZCCX010000012.1:0-18255 GCA_964497115.1 uncultured Desulfobacteraceae bacterium | reverse complement strand
AGCGCAAACTTCTTTCCAGCCTTTTTCTTGAAGTGTTGCAATTCCATCTTTGATCGAAACCCTTCAATAATCCCCACGGCAAAGTCGCTCTTGCGATACCGATTCAATCTCTTATTCCCATTGTACTTTGCCCATTGGGAATCAACATAACGCTTTACAAAATCATGGACATAGACAGCAATTTTCACGTTTTGAATGGTCCCGGTCATTTCTAAGACATTTCCCCTCTTGCCTTTTTCCACCACATAGGCCGGCACCCAGATGTTGTGGACGAAATAGAAATCCTGTATCAGGTTTGCGAGATGGTTTTCTTCGCGAAAATGGCGTAATGCGGGCTTGCCGACAAATACACTAATGAAGTGTCGATCTTCATCACGCTTTAACAGGTCAATATTGTGCTTCTCGATGAATTTATGTGCCTTTTCCATAGCGGCTTCTGCTTCATGCAGGTTTTTACTTTGTGCCAGCGCCATGAGTTTCTTGATTCGAACCAGGATTCTGTCTTCGCGGCTTGCTGCATCGCCTAGCAACCTTTTGTCTAACGGTTTGTATTTCCCTGAAGCCTTTGGGTTGGCTCGGAGCAGTTGGCATGCCTTCATGAAGCTCGGACCGTGTGGGGGCTCTCCATCCGCTCCCAATAGCTCCTGGGCAAGCTGATGCGCGATTTCATGCCTTAGAACCTCTTGAACCGCGTCCCAGGAATGACTGAGAACAAGGTCTCGGCTCAGGCATATTTCTCTTTTTTCTTCAGAGAAATGTCCCCATCTGTGTTTCAGATCTCCCAGGCTGAATATGGGCCTAGGCAGCCTTTCTCTGTAGGACGTGTCCAGAACCCAGAGGGCAGTCTCCCATTCACAGGCGAGTCCGTGAAGAATTCTGTGCTCCAGTTTCTGTTGCATTTCAGCAGTTCTCTCTTTTTGCATGTTTAGGCAATCTTTCCCGTAAGACCAATAGGGTGAAGGTGGTCGTTTCAATCGATTGTGTGTACAGGATTCTATTTTCAGGGGCCAAAGGTCTAAGGTAAGTTGCCTTGTACCTTACGCCCAACAGCTCCTGCCTTACAGTGTCGAGATCAAAAGCTCCATCAGATCAATGACCCTCATATGGTCTTCTAAGCCAAGGGTCTTTATGGCGTCTTCAAAATGTGTGAGGCAGAAAGGACATGCCGTGACAATGACACTCGCCTCCACCTCTATGGCCATTTGAATCCTTTTTTCCGCCATTCGCACGTTTTCCTGTTTGATCTCATGCCAGAGGATGACATCCCCTCCGCCACAGCAGAAGCTCCTGTCCCGTGACCGCTCCATTTCCACCAGGTTCAGGCCCGGAAGAGCTTGGAGTATCTTTCTTGGGGCATCATAGACATCGTTATGTCTCCCCAGATAACAGGGATCATGATAGGTGTAGACATCCAGGCTGTTCAAAGGTTTTTTGGGGCTCAACCGGCGCCTTTCGACAATCTCCTGGAAGAATTGACTGTAATGGATGACATTCAAAGGAACGGGATAGTCATTTTTCAAGGTGTTAAAGGCGTGAGGATCTGTTGTAATTATTTTCTTGAATCGGCAGCCCTTGAGGACCTCCATGTTTTCTTCCATCAGGAGTTGAAAGAGTCCTTCTTCCCCCATACGGCGGACCTGATGCCCTGAGTCCTTTTCATTCGGCCCCAAAATGCCGAAATCTATTCCTGCCCTGTGAAGGCCCTTTACAATAGAGGAGGCGATATTTCGGAGCCTCGGATCGTATGAGGCGTAGCTGTCCACGAAGTAGAGTACATCCACCTCCTCTCCCTTTTCCAAGATCTTTACGGGGATATCTTCTAGGTCTTTTACCCAGTCCACTCGTTTTGCGGGCGGTTTGCCAAAAGGGTTTCCAGTTTTTTCAAGGTGTACTAGGACCTGGTTGAATACCTTGGGGTTTTGAGAGGTCTCTATGAGATGACGCCTCATGTCTATGATCTTGTCAATATATTCGATGAAGACGGGACACTCCTCCTCACACGCCCCGCAGGTGGTGCATGACCAGATTTCATCATGGGAAATGAGACCCCCTACCAGAGGGGAGCCATCGCTCTTTGCCTCCTTCCCCTTTTTCCGTTTTAGAATGGGAACCTTGCCGTACCCGTAGTCCCTTAGCTTCAAGGTGATCATCTTGGGGGAGAGGGGACGACCGATGGCGTTTGCCGGGCAGTGATCCGAGCAGCGTCCACATTCGGTACAGGTATAAAAATCCAGGATATGTTTCCACGTGAAGTCTTCAAATCTTTCTATGCCCAAGGTCTCCAGGTCTTCAAGATCCTCGACATCCCATCGTGCAGGCTTTATCCGCCCTTTTGGAAGTTTTCTGAGGAATATGTTGGGGAGGGCGGTGATAATATGGAAGTGTTTGGACAGGGGCAGAAAGTTGAGGAAAAAGAAGAAGACGAGAATATGAAGCCAATAGCTCAGAGCGTGGATTGCCGAAAGGGAATCGGGAGAGGCGTCGGACAAAACAAGGACGGTCAGTTTGGTGGCGGGAAGCCATGCCTCCCAGGGCGGTTCCGTTTCCATCAAGAGGTAAGCGCTTCCTTCATAGAACATATCGGTCAGCATCAGAAAGGCGATAAGGATCAGGACGAAATAGGCCTCGAACTGATGGCTGTCCTTATACCTCTCAGGCCTCACTACGGCCCGCCTGAGTATGGCCCATATGCAGGCTATGAAGACCAATAATTCACATAAGTCTTTGACGGTGTTGTAGACTGAGCCGAATTCACCTTCCATAAGAGGGCGAAGGAAGGGGAGATTCATTCCTTGGCTTATAAGATCGATGGAGCGCAGACCCAAGACCAAAAATCCCCAGAATATGACTATATGTATCAGGCCTGCCCAGAAATAGCGGGGTTGCCTCTGTTGAATGAACCCGTAGGAAATAAGATCAAGGAATCGCTTGATGATATGAGAAAGACGGGGATCCGGACGGCCCAGGCGGATCAGTGTAAAGCGTCTGAGGAGGATATAGAAAAAAAGGCCCATTGCTGAACAAAAAATCAGCCATGTGAAAACATATCCCGGGATACCAAGATAGACCTGATTGGCCGGATGCATGGGAATCATATTCAGTCTCCATTGAGCGGTTGGCGTTTCTTCAAAGATACTTTCTTCAGAAGGCCTTTCTTTATCATGATCCGGTGCCGCGTTTCAAGGAGATATGGCCTGCCGCTCAGGGAGCCCTTGATATGGACACATCAACGAAGAAATCTTTGTCATGTTTTTTGTGCAACGATAGGGTTGAGTCAGGACTGAAGGTGGTCGGTGATTTCCCTTGTCTTGCTAAATTCAATTTCGGGCCATTTTTCCACACAATAGCCGAGGTGCCATTCACTGGTGGTCAGATAGACCCTTGATCCCTCGCTATCCCATGCCATGTTGGCGCTGTTTTTCTTCTCAAACTCTTCCATTTTTTTTGAATCGTTACATTCGACCCATCGCGCGACATTGAAATTGACCGGCTCATAATCAGCGTCCACACCATATTCAGACTTGAGGCGTTCCATCATGATGTCAAACTGTAGCATTCCCACAGCTCCCAGGATATAGTCGTTTCCCAGAACCGGCCTGAAGACTTGAGCTACCCCTTCTTCTGCAAGATGGGTCAGCCCTTTTTTAAGATGCTTTGCCTTCATCGGGTTCTTGAGAATGACCTTTCGGAAGATTTCAGGGGCAAAGCTGGGGATCCCGAGGAACTTCAAGGGTTCTTTATCCGAGAAAGTATCCCCTATTTTAATCGTTCCATGGTTATGAATGCCTATGATATCACCTGGATAGGCCTCTTCCACGTTTTCGCGATCGTTGGCCATGAAGATGGTGGCGTTTGAAAATGTGACGTTTTTCCCTATCCTGTGATGGGCGGCCTTCATTCCTCTGGTAAATTTCCCTGAGCAGATTCGAACAAAGGCAATTCTGTCCCTGTGCGCAGGATTCATGTTGGCTTGAATCTTAAATACAAAACCGGAGAAAGGTTCTTCATAGGGAGAGACATCCCGAGTTACAGCAGCCCTGGGGCCGGGAGACGGGGCTATATCCACAAAGGTGTCCAGCATCTCCTTGACGCCGAAGTTGTTGATAGCACTTCCGAAAAAGACAGGGGTCTGATTGCCTTTCAGATAATGGTCGAGGTCAAAGGGATCTGCGGCGCCCTGGATCAGCTCAATATCCTCTCTCAGCTCATTGGCCAAGCTTCCAAGAAGCTCATCCAGGTATGAGTCGGAAAGGTCGTTTATCACAATACCTTCCGCGCCGGTTGTGTTCTGGCCCGGTGTGAATAGATGAAGCTCATTTTTATAGAGACTGTAAACCCCCTTGAACCTTTTCCCCATGCCGATGGGCCAGGAAAGGGGGGTGCATTCGATTTGGAGCTTGTCCTCAATATCTGAGAGTATATCAAGGGGAACCATGCCTTCCCGGTCAAGCTTGTTGATGAAGGTAATGATGGGCGTGTTGCGCATTCTGCAGACTTCCATCAGCTTTTCGGTCTGAGGTTCAACCCCCTTGGCGTTGTCGATGACCATAAGGGCGCTGTCAACGGCTGTCAGAACCCGGTATGTATCCTCTGAAAAATCCTGGTGTCCAGGTGTATCAAGGAGGTTGATTTCAAAATCCATATAATTGAATTTCATGACCGAGGTGGTGACGGAGATGCCCCTCTCTCTTTCGATGGCCATCCAGTCGCTTGTCGCATATCTTTCGGCCTTGCGGGCCTTCACAGCTCCTGCATGCTGAATAGCCCCTCCATAAAGAAGGAGTTTCTCGGTCAAAGTGGTTTTGCCGGCGTCTGGATGGCTTATGATGCCGAATGTCCGGCGTCTGTCTATCTCTTTGGTCCTATGGTTCATGATATATTCGTCTTTTCTCTCATGCTCTCTTACATATAGTTGGGGATAAAAAAGGGGCTCTCCACAACAATCCTTGACGGAGAGCCCTCGTGTGCCACTAATCAATCAACTAGATTTCAGTCACTTTTGTGACCGTATGACCTTTTGCCCCCTCTTTTATGTCAGAAATAATCAAAAAGTCCTCATGGCTCGATCCAGCAACTCCATTTTAACAGAAAGAGTATACGAGATTTGCCTTGATGTGTCAATTATGGATAGAAGCCACTTCTCAGGAGATAAAAAGATCCTTGGTGGAAAAGTTAGGATCGCTGGTGAGGTTGACGCCAAGCCGTCTTAGACCTGCTTCATCTCCCGGTGTGGGAATATGGGTCATATGAACTTCGCAGCCCTGAAGTTTCTTTAATGATTCCATAGCCAACTGGGCGGCAGAATTTGTCGTCGCACTGATGCTAAGGGCGATGAGAGTTTCCCCCAAATCCAGGCTAAGATTCTTTTCATTTAAGACATCCATCTTAAGATTCCTGACCGATTCTACAATATTGGGTGGCAGCAATTTAATCTTGGCAGGAATTCCCGCCATGTGTTTGATGGCATGTAAAATGAGGCTTGACGCCGCATGCAATTGAGATGAGTTGTTTCCGGTCACGATAGTGCCGTCCTTCAGGGCGATGGCCGCGCCACAATATATGCCTTCGTTTCCCTTATCTGTCTCCTGCGCGTTTATAGCCGCTTTGCATGCCGGATCGACCACCTTCCGGTATTCCAGATTAAGGTCCAGGTCATTGATCAGGAGTTCGACCCTTTGCACGGTTCCCTTATCCGTAAGGCCCATGGCATATTCGCAGCGATACCGGTAATATCGCCTGATAATTTCGTGTTTAGCCGCCTCTTTTGTGGCTTCATCATCCGTTATGGCAAATCCCACTCGATTCACACCCATATCCGTAGGGGATTGATAGAAGGAATCGCCGTCCATGATCTTTTTCAGTATTCTTTTAAGAACAGGGAAGATTTCAACATCCCGGTTGTAGTTAATCGCGTTGGTGTTGTAGGCCTCCAAATGAAAAGGGTCTATCAGGTTGAAATCCCTGATGTCAGCGGTGGCAGCCTCATAGGCTATATTAACGGGATGTCTAAGGGGTAGATTCCAAATGGGAAAGGTTTCAAATTTTGCGTATCCCGCAAAGATACCCCTTTTATATTCGTGGTAGACTTGAGAAAGGCAGGTGGCCAATTTCCCACTTCCGGGGCCGGGTCCGGTGACAATGACCAGGGGTTTTTCGGTCTCAATGTAAGCGTTGGCTCCATATCCCTCGTCACTGACGATCATGTCAATATCCGTGGGATATCCTTTGGTGTATTGATGGGTATAGACCCTTATCTTTCTTCTCTCTAATTTGTTCTTAAACTGCTTTGCCGCCGGTTGATCCTCAAAACGCGTGATCACAACGCCTAAAACATTGATGCCCCATCCTCTTAGGTCATCGATTAGTTTGAGGGCGTCAGAGTCATAGGTGATCCCAAAGTCCGCCCTCATCTTTTTTCTTTCAATGTCTCCTGCATAGATGCAGAGCAAGAGATCCGCCTTGTCTTTGAGTTCTTTAAGGAGCCTCATTTTGATGTTGGGGTCATAGCCCGGTAACACCCTATGGGCATGGTAGTCAAACAGCAGCTTGCCCCCGAATTCAAGATAGAGTTTGTTGTCAAACTTGGCTGCTCTTTCAAGGATCTCCGCACTCTGCTCTTTGATATATTTATCGTTGTCAAAAGCCACTCCTGATTCCATATGTCTGCTCCTGTTCTCCACTTTTGAAGTGTGTGCCGAAGTATGCAAAATTTGTCCTCGTCTGTCAATATCACTTACATTTCCATCGCTTTTTTAAGTATGGCTAAAATATCTCTCCCTTGAGCCCCTTTCAAGGGGCTTCCTGAGGCCTCACGCTCTGCGGGAGGAGACTCACTATTATGTAGTTTAACTAATTTCTGCTAATCCTATTTTCCATGTGATTGTCGATGTCCTGGTCACGTTTCGGACACGGAACCTATCAGGAAATCAATTTTAGCATTCAATTACAGGGAGGATAAAATGGATATTATGTTATTCAAGTGGTAGGATTCTCCAATCCTTCCTGAAAGGAGACACGACAATGAAAAACAAGTCTGTTCTTATCCTCGCAGCAATCATAGTGTTCGTTTTCCTTGGTGTCCTGATAGTCTATTGGAATACATTTGGCTTTCATTTATCGGGTGATCATACTCGCTGGGCGGAATTCGGAAGTTTCTTTGGCGGCTTTCTTGGTGTTATGTTTGCCGGTTTCTCTGTGTTTTACCTCGCTCTTCAGATTAAGAGCCAAATCGAAGAAAATCGGCGAGCTAGAGAATCAGCGGAGATTGAACGACGAGAAGATGAAATTAGAACTTACACTTCCCTGATAACGACGGAATTGGAAAAAAAGGATGAAAAGACAGGTCTTCAAGTAAGGGAATTAATCTTAAAAATCCATCGCAATGAAGAAAACCTGAAAATGCGCCCAGATCTAGATATTGTTGCCTTTTCAGGAAGAAGTGAAATTGTGCTAATCTGGTTTCATATTGCAGTAGCGCTGAATTTCTTAAAAGTAACTGATGAACATCGATATGTAAACCAACTCTCTTTAATGATGGCGCAGCTTAGCAGACAGTTATGTGTTGCACTAGAGGATGTCGTAAGTTTAGCGTTCGATGGGCCTTTTGCGTACCACTTTTCTACAAAGGAGGAAATAAAGAATTAGAATGGCACGTCAACTACTCTGGAAATTCCGTAAACTTGACAAACACGCTATAGATATACTTGTTCATCGAAGGTTGTATTTGTCTGACTGGGCTGAGCTAAACGATCCACATGAAGGAAGACTCTGGATCAACACACATGGTAAGACTTCCATTGCCGGTCCTCGGGAGATTATTAGATTAATAGATAACCGAGAGAATGTTGATGTCCTTAATTTGAGAATTTGCGCCCTTTCAAAGACTTGGGATAGTAATCTTTTATGGTCACATTACGCAGACGGTCATAGAGGTATTGCTATTGGATTAGAGCTTCCAGACGATCTAGAGAACCAAGAGATTGTTGAAGTTAAATATGACGATCAAATACCATTAGTTGAAGCACCAATTGACAGCTCGATGCTACGCACCGCACTTGTTCATAAGTCAAGAGAATGGCGCCATGAAGAAGAAGTCCGCCTATTATCGTTTGACTCATCTGAGAGATATGTGGAAGGTATTATGTTACGAGAGGTAATCTTTGGTTTACGATCTGATACTCAAGATATTGTTTTGGTAAGAAAACTGTTTCCTTCCAAAGAAGTGGTATTGTCGCATATCATAAATGAAATGCCATTCTATCTTCTTGACAAAAAAGAGGTTCCTTTAAAGCCTCAATCATAGAAATGGAGGAGAATAAAAGTGAAGGCCACTTGCTATTTGATCATAATAATATTCTTTCCTTCCGTTGCTTACGCAGAAGCACCAGACAATTACGCACGATATTGGAACTCCTTTAGTCAAGATGCAAGACTCGCATACTTAGACGGCGGGATTCGTATTCTGCAACTGGCGTCGGAACATGTTAAATATCTTATATTGGGATCGAAACGGTTTTTGTCTGTGGCACAAACGGTTGGAGAAGCATCGTTTCAGATGGCCTGATTGTGAAAGTGAGGTTTTAAAGATAGGTCAGCGGGAGCTGCTGTGGCTCATTGAGGTTCTGGAAATAGATCAAAAAGGAGCCCATAAAAGTCTGTCCTATTCGATGATTTATTGATTTTATATGGTCTTACCTCACGTCGTACGGGGCCTCCACCAGACGAGGGCCGAGCGCATCCAGTCGGGCCACCAATACTCACCCTCCCGGAATACGAGATGTTCCTTGAGGAGATCCATGATCATGCCATCATGTTCATTTGCAGACAGGCGGAGGTGCCGCTTGGCACGTCGGAGCGCGGCGTCCAGGTTTTCGTTATGCCATTGACGCCCCTGCTCTCCCATGATAACGTGGCCCGCAATACCCGCCTGGAGGAGGGCGTTGTACCCTACGATGAAGTTGGGGCTGTCGTGGAAAGTGCCGTGGATATGACGAGACAGCTCGCCGATTAAGCCGTCGTGGCGGGGAACCCGCATCACCAGGTAACAGGCCTGCACTGCACACCGCTCCATCTTTCGGGCATACCCCACAATGTCAGGACTGATATACGCAGCATGGGAAGAAAGGACGTGGTCGTGCGGCTCCACGTCCGCCGTCGCCCAGTCGCCAACGACCGGATTAATGTTTGTCAACTTCTCAGCGGCAGCGTTTTCACGGAGGCTCTCCAGCATACCGGGTAAAGCGTCAAGAGCAGTGACCTTCTTGCAGACCTTCGCCATAGGGATCGACCAACGCCCGATGCCTGCGCCAATGTCCAACACTATATCATCGGCCTGGAGTCTCGCCAGCATGAACTGCATAAGTGGGTCGTCACAGTCGCGCTCACGTCGGTCCCCGTTGTAGCCTCTGCTATGAGCACGTTTGGCCCAGCGGTCTGCCACGCCCTCTCCACCCTGCTTTGGCAGCGCCCTGAACTTTTCCGCAAGATCGTGCCAAAGGTGTTTCCAGTCGGTATCGGCCATCTCTCCCTCTCGTGTATTCAAATAGCGATCCCTCTTGAAGGCGATCATCTTGCCAAACACGGGATCCTAAAAAAACAGGAAAAAGCTCTATCTGATCTTCAAATCGCAGATTTCTGAAAGCGAGAAAACGCAAGGTCCATAGCAGCTATCTAAAAATAGAGAGACTATTTATTTCACAATTCAAGATCTGACCCGGCCCAGGACCCACAAACGTATTTGGGCAAAATCAGTGATGCCGAGGCGATGCGTTGGATCGACAATCTTCATGGGTAATTTAACAGAAAGCCGGGCTAAAGTCCTGGGGTTTCGGCCTGGCTATATCACAGATATAGTTTTAGCATGAATTAAGGATTATTCCGGTATCCTGAACAAATTCAGCCTCAGGATACTCAAATTTTGGATAATCATACTTGACTGCCTGCCTATTGAAACATCCATCTGCGAGCACCTTATTTTTACGCCACTATAAAAGACAAAAAAGATAGCCAGACAATCACTCTTTTTCACCCTTGGGCACCTCATGAAAAAGCTATGCGTTTTCTGAGAGAATGTTAATAGAAGTAGCCCTACTCGGATTTTATACCCCGTCTGCGTCAAACTCCACGAGCTCACCCGTGATTGTGAAGATCACTCGCTCGCAAATATTCACTACGCGGTCAGCGGCTCGTTCCAGGTTATGGGCCACCCAGATCAGGTAGCTGACTCGATCAACCAGCTTCGGGTCGTCGATAATATGGGCGGTCAGATCACGGTAGATCTGGTCATAAAGGGCATCGATCTCATCATCTTCCGCAGGAATGGCTCGGGCCAGTTCTACCTTCCGCTCAAAAAAGGCCTGCAGTGCCCTATGCAGCATGTTGCGTGCTTTCTTGGCCATACGCGGAATATCTATCAGGGGTTTGACAAAGGGTTCTATCCCCATCTTGATGGTGATTCTGGAAATACCCTTGGCATAATCCCCGATCCGTTCCAGTTCGGTGGCGATCTCCAGGATAGCGGCCAGAGTCCTCAGATCCACCGCCATAGGTTGCTGTCTGGCGATCACTACAAGCGTTTCGTGTTCAATGGCAAAACGCCTATCATTCACTGTATGATCGGCTTCGATGATTTGCCGCGCCGTTTCCAGGTCACGGTGTTTCAAGGCATCCACTGACGTCACCAGTGCTTCTTCTACCATCCGGCCAAGCTTCCGGAGTCTTTCTTCCAGGGCATGCAATTCCTGGTCAAATTCTTTTCGTGGCATAGCCTGATTTGTACCTCCATTTAAAAATAAAATGTTCTGTTCGGCATAGGTCTCTTCCAGACCGTTGCGCTCTTAGCCCGCCCGCCCGGTGATATAGTCTTCCGTCAGTTTATGGCTGGGCTGAGTGAAGATCGACTTGGTTACGTCAAATTCCACCAGCTCACCTATCCAGAAAAAACCGGCAAAATTCGACACTCGAGCAGCCTGTTGCATGTTGTGAGTGACGATTACGATGGTGTAGTTGGCTTTAAGTGATTGCATCAATTCTTCGATCTGCATTGTGTCAATGGGGTCAAGAGCCGAACAGGGCTCGTCCATGAGGATGACTTCGGGCTTGACCGCAATAGTTCGGGCAATACATAGCCTCTGCTGTTGTCCCAAGGAGAGACTGAGCGCATCCTGATTGAGTTTGTCCTTCACTTCATCCCAGAGGACTGCACCGCGAAGGCTTTCTTCCACAATGAGGGCCAATCCTTTTCTGTTCCCCAGTCCCAGTACCCGCGGGCCGAAAGCCACATTGTTGAAGATAGATTGAGGAAAAGGATTGGGACGCTGAAAAACCATTCCCACTCGCTTGCGCAACTCGACCACGTCAGTGTCTCGATCATAAATGTCTTGGCCGTCCAGGAGCACCTTCCCGGACACTCGTGTTCCTCGGATCGTATCGTTCATACGGTTTAGACACCGCAGGAAGGTGGACTTGCCACATCCCGACGGGCCGATGAGCGCAGTGATCTGGCGTTCCTGGATAGAAATGGAAATACCGGACAGCGCCAAGTGACTGCCATAGTAGAAGTCGAGATTCTCCACCTGGATCTTTTTCATCCCTGATTCCTATCCCAAACGACCGGTGACATAGTCTTCCGTTCTCTTGTCACCAGGCTGTGTGAAAATTTCTTTGCCAGGGGCATATTCAACGAGATCGCCCATGAGAAAGAAGGCGGTCTGGTCGGCTACGCGCGCGGCCTGCTGGATACTATGCGGCACAATGATGATGGTGTATTGCTGTTTCAATTCGAACAGGGAGTCTTCTACTTTTCGCGTCGAAATAGGATCCAAACCCGAGGTGGGTTCATCCAGGAGCAATACATCGGGTTCCAGGGCCAAACTGCGGGCAATGCAAAGACGCTGCTGCTGCCCGCCTGAAAGTGAAATGGCCGGATGGTCAATCCGGTCCTTGACCTCCTCCCAGAGCGCCGCTTGAGTGAGGCTCCGTTCCAGAATCTCGTCCAGTCGTGACTGGTTCCTGATGCCCGCCAGTTTGGGACCATAGAGTACATTCTCTCGAATCGTTCCGGGCAGCGGAAGCGGTAGGGCAAACACCATGCCTACCCGCCGTCGCAAGTTAGGAATATAGGTGTCGGAACCGTAGACGTCTTGTCCATCCAGAAGGATCCGGCCCGTCATTTGCGTGCCTTCCACCAGATCGTTGAGACGATTGATCAGGCGAAGCAGGCTGGTCTTGCCGCCACCAGCCGGACCAAAAAACACCGTGACACTTTTAGGGACAATGTCCAACGTCACGTTACGTAATACCCAATTCTCGCCATAGGCGTAGCTCACCTTGTCGATCTGAATTTTCGGGTCTACCATTGTCTTTTCCTACGGAAGTAGCTGCGAATGATGGTCGCCACAAGGTTCATAGACAGCACCAGTGCAAGCAGCACTAGCGCCGTGCCGTGCTGGATACGGAGGGGCATACCCGGCACTTGAGTGCTGATGACATAGAGATGGTAAGGGAGGGCCATGGTCTGATCAAATGGGGATTGCGGCAATCGCGGCAGGAAAAAAGCGGCTACAGTAAAGAGAATGGGCGCCGTCTCCCCGGCAGCCCGAAGCAAACCCAGGATGACGCCGGTAATGATGCCCGGCAAAGCCTGCGGCAGGATGATGTAGCGGATCCCCTGCCAGCGCGACCCTCCAAGACTGGCGCTCACGGTCCGAAACTCAGTGGGCACGGCACGCAACGCTTCTTCCGCCGTGATCATGATTACCGGCAGGGTCATGATAGCCAGGGTCAAAGCCCCGGCCAGAATTGATGTACCTATCTTGAGAAACAGAACGAACATCCCCAGCCCGAAGAGCCCGTACACAATGGATGGAATCCCTGCCAGATTAATGATGGCCAGCCGAATGCTGCGGGTCACCCAGGTATCACGCGCGTATTCGGCCAGGTAAATGGTTCCTCCGACTCCGATGGGAATGGCGACCAAGGCGGTTCCCAGCGTGAGCAGGAGGGTACCGACAAGCGCCGGAAAAATGCCACCCTGTTTCATTCCATCGAAGGGCATTGCCGTGATGAATTCCCAGGAAATAGCTCCCATACCCTCGAACACAATAATCCCGATTACGACCAAGATAGGAACCACTACCGCCAGGGCAGTAAGGCCCAACAGAGCAAAACCAAGCCGCTGTACCCAGTATCGACTCATCAGCGCAATCCTCCGCGACGCTGTTTCTTGAAGATGGTGGACGCGGCCAGCAGGTTGATTAGGAACGTGAGCAGAAAGAGGATGATGGCAATACCGAACAGGGCATGATAATGGGTGCTCCCCTGGGCTACCTCGCCCATTTCCGCAGCGATGGTGGCGGTCATGGTGCGAGCGGGCTTAAACAGAGAATCCAGGCTGAGCGGTATGCGAGCCGCATTGCCTGTCACCATCATTACCGCCATGGTTTCACCAATGGCACGCCCCATACCCAGCATCACCGCTGTCGTGATTCCGGAACGGGCTGCCGGCACTACCACCCGCCAGATCGTCTGCCATTGCGTCGCCCCCATGGCCAGACCAGCATCACGGAAGCTTTTCGGGACAGCATCCAAGGCGTCTTCGGCCACACTAATGATGGTGGGAAGCGCCATATAGGCCAGGATCAGGGCGCCAGTGAACACCGTAAGGCCCGTGGGGGCCCCAAAAGTCTCGCGGATGAGTGGCGCAACCACATGCATGCCAAAAAAACCTAAGACCACGGAGGGGATACCTGCCAGTACTTCGATCATCGGTTTTAGAAGTTCTCGGGCCCAGTCCGGTGCCACTTCGCGCACAAAGACGGCGGTGGCTACCCCCAGGGGCAATGCAATGAGGATCGCGGTTGCTGTAATCAAGGCTGAACCCAAAAGGAGCGGCAGGGTCCCGAAGAGATCAAAAGTCGGGTACCACTGCGTCCCAAAGAGGTTGGAAAGTGACACCTTGTAGAAGATCGGCAGGCCTTCTCGAAGCAGGAAGAGGAAGATGAGAAGGACAAAGCCAATGGTTGAAAACCCCATGACCCGGATGAGAGCTTCGATGACGAACTCTTGCCAGCTGGCGTTCGCCGTTTCTGCCTGCTGTTTGGCAAACATCATAGGGTCCTCAATGTAAGGGCACAAAACCCAATTTGGATACCAGTTTCTGACCCGGCCCCAGCACCCAGTCTAAATAGGCCTTCACCTGACCGCTGGGTTCACCGATAGTGTATATGTAAAGGGGCCGGGAAATGGGATATGTTCCATTATTGACGGTAGCCACCGACGGCAGCACGTAAGGGCTGCCGGCGTCCCTGGCCACCGCCAGCACTTTCTGATCCGGGGTAACATAACCAAGTCCATCATAACCGATGGTGTTCGGATTCTGTCGCACCTCCGTGCTGATCCCCTCAGAAGACGGCATCAGGAGCGTGTCCGGGGTGAAAAGCAGTTTGCTTTTGGAATTGCCCATGCGAATGACGTTCTCCAGGACATATACATACGTCCCCGAATTGGATTCCCGGGAGAGCAACACAATGGGCCGATCATCTCCTCCCACTTCTCGCCAGTTGGTGATTTTGCCCGTGTAAATATCCGAAATCTGCTGCAAGTTCAAGGCTCTCACCGGGTTCGAAGGATTAACCACCACCGCAATGGCATCGCGTGCCACCACGAATTCCACAGGTGTGATCCCGTTAGCCTGGGCTGCCTTTACCTCTTCAGATTTCATTTCACGTGAAGCGTTTGCTATATCCGCCGTACCGTTGATCAGTGATGCAATCCCCGTACCCGAGCCGCCACCTGTAACGGAAATACGTACCTTAGGGTGTTCCTGCATGTATTGCTCTGCCCAGGCCAGTGCGACATTGACCAGGGTGTCTGAACCCTTGTTTTCGATGGTTTTAGTGCCCGACATCGTCGATCTTGTGACATCATCTCGCTGTTCCCGGCAAGCCAGCAACCCACAGAGCAGGACAATCAGTGCACCGGAAATAACAATCCTCCGCATCAGACGGCATAGCAGGGCATCGAAGTTGGCAATCCTCCCAGACGATACCAGTACAATTGGAATGTACGAATTCAACGGAATCTTGGTCATTGTTGACCTTTTACAGGGGTTCTCAACCCCGATGTTCTCATGCTAACTCCTATACAAAAGGAATTTGCAAAAAACGGCTTAAAGTTCGCTCACCCCAATGTGACCGTTTATTTGTCACCGGACCCCGTCCCAACCAAAACAGACCCACCAGAAGCAATAGGGGCTACAACACCTGAGGTCATTGAGGAAAAACAATTGTCCGGCGGTGGAGCAGAAGCCGTAATCCTCGCTGAAGAGGTTCTATACAATGATACTGGTACAATACCGAGGAGGAGATGTTGGGGAGGCGAGCGAGCCTTGCATAATACCAAAATATCAGAAAAGTTGAGTATTCTTTTGCAATAGGAAAGAAATCAGGGCCGATCCAATCGAACAGGTACTTGCCACAACCCAACATTCTATAAAGATGAATCTTACATTTATAAGTCAAAGCGTCCGGGAAGATCAGTATTTGTTTCAGAGATCTGCAAGATCAGATCCCAACTTTCACAAATAATGTCTTGATCGATAAGCCGGAAAACGTGTCCATTTTGGTCACGTTTTTCATTTGGAATAGGATAAAGTAGAACAATTACATGTAGTTAGGTGGCAGATCAGGCATCTGTCTATCTCTTCGGTATGATTTATTGAGATCCCGGCTTTGATATGCCATTTTTATCCAGATCTATTCTTGGGGCCTCAATCCAAAGGCCCTCCAGGTCATAGAACTCTCGGTCAGGTTGGTAAAAGATGTGGATGACCACATCACTGTAATCCAGCAAGACCCAATGCCCTTCCTGCTCCCCCTCCAATCCGTAGGCTTTGAAACTCTCCTCATCCATTCTTTTTTTCAAATGGCGGGCAATGGCCTGAACCTGTCTGATGGAATTCCCGCTGGCGATCAGGAAATAATCGGTGATAGAACTTAGTTTTCCCACTTCAAACAAGACCGGATCCATGGCCTTTCGCTCCTTGATGATATTCAGACACAGGAGCGCCTTATCGAGAACCTGCATGGGTTTTGTATAACTCCTTTTCTATAAGATATGACCGAACGGATTCCAGGACCAGGAAGCGAATAGACTTGCCCGCCATAACCCTTTCCCTTATTTGAGTCGACGAGACATCCATATGCGTAGTCTGTTCGCAGAGGACCTTGTTTCCCGATGGATGGAGAAAGGTCCCTTCTTGATCCGAACGAGTGAAACCTATGTCCAGGGATGAGAGAAACGGTTCCAGTTCCAGGGATGGACAGCCGGGTCTCGTGATGACGACAAAGTGGGCATAGTCGAAGAGCCTTTCATATTCTTTCCACGTCTTGATCTCCAGAAAGGCGTCCATGCCGATAATGAAAAAGAGAGTGGGGTCGGGTCGGAAAGTCTGATGTAGTTCCCTGAGGGTTTCCACAGAGTAAGAAAAACCCTGACGACGACCTTCAAGATCCAAGGCCTCGAATTTGGGTGACTCTTCGGCAGCCAGTTGGGTCATGGCGAGCCGGTGTTCAAAAGGGGTGACGGGCCTTATCCCCTTATGGGGTGGAACGGCCGAGGGGATCAGGAAGAGTCTTTCCAGATTGAGTTCCTCACTGATCTCTTCCGCCACCCGCAGGTGTCCCAAATGTATGGGGTCGAAAGTGCCTCCCAGGATGCCTAGTCTCAAATGTCTTTCCTTTCAAAAAAAAGGTGTTCAGGTTAAAGACTGAAGGCTGAAGGGTCCTAAGGCGTTCAAGCCTTGAGATGGTCTTCCTTTGGCCTTTATTCTTCATGAGGGAATCTCTTCGCAAGGGACTCTTTCACCTGTTCAATGCCCTGCCCGGTGAGTGCGGAAACAGGCAAGACATCTATCTTCATGTCTTCCAGGGCTTTCTTCAGACCTTCTACATCTCTGTGCTCGGACGAATGTATGTCCATTTTATTAATCAGGACCATGTAATTCTTTTGTGAGAGGGAAGGACTGAACTTTTCCAGCTCACTTCTTAAGGCAAAAAAATCTTCCAGCATGTCCCCTTTCGGGACGTATGTGATATCTATGAGATGAAGCAAGAGCTTTGTCCTTTCAATGTGCTTCAGAAAACGGAGACCTAAACCTCGTCCCTCACTGGCCCCGCCTATCAATCCGGGTATATCCGCTATGGTCAGGGCGCGGTCATCTTCAAAGGTGATCACGCCCAGGTTGGGCGCGAGGGTCGTGAAAGGATAACTGCCGATTCGGGGACGGGCCGTTGTCAGACAAGAGAGCAGGGTTGATTTGCCTGCGTTCGGGAAACCAATGAGTCCTATGTCAGCGAGGTATTTAAGAGAAAGCTTGATGAGTTTCTTTTGGCCGGGAAGGCCGGGTTGGGCCATTCGCGGTGCCCGATTGGTTGAGGATGTAAAATGCTCGTTTCCTTTTCCGCCCCTTCCTCCTTGGAGAAGGAGGATCTCCTGATCTTTCTCGATCAGATCGGCGAGCAACTCGCCGGAGTCGTGATCATAGATCATGGTCCCCAAGGGGACGCCTATCATCACATCATTGCCGTCTTTGCCTGTTTGACTTTTTCCCCTTCCAGGGCTTCCGTGTTGAGCCTTAAAATGCCTCTTGGCCCTGAAATCATCTAGTGTGTGGAGCCTTTTGGAGGCCCTTATGATGATACTTCCCCCGTTTCCTCCATTCCCACCGTCAGGGCCACCCCTGGGTACATATTTTTCTCTGCGGAAACTAACGCAACCTCTTCCCCCATCGCCTGATCTGATTGAAATTACAGCTTCATCTATAAAGGCCATCTTGTCTCTGAAGAGGGGAAGAAGATCGCCACAGGGCTAAGCGGCGTAAACGCTCACCTTTTTTCGAGACCTGTCAAGCCGTTCAAAGGCGACGATTCCATCGATTTTGGAAAACAGGGTGTAGTCCTTCCCCATTCCCACATTTTCACCCGGATAGTGAACAGTCCCTCTCTGGCGTACAATAATGTTGCCTGCTTTTGCTAACTGGCCTCCATACAATTTAACGCCGAGCCGCTTGCTTTCCGACTCTCGTCCATTTCTTGAGCTACCTGCTCCTTTTTTGTGTGCCATGGTTAATAATTATTAATGAAATGCTTATTCCTTCTTTGATGATGATCCGGAACTGCTCTTTTTGGCGGCGGGCGTCTTGGCGGCAGGTTTACTGGCAGCAGGTTTGGATACAGTCCTGGTGTCTGAGGCTTTCTT
>CAZCCX010000011.1:0-18759 GCA_964497115.1 uncultured Desulfobacteraceae bacterium | reverse complement strand
CTCGTAATCGCAGTTTCCATGTTGATTTCAGCATTCGTCGCAGGAAGAATGGTACGTCCTCTAAAGGAGATAACCCGGAAGGCCATTCAGATATCCGAAGGCAATGACGGTCAACTGACCTTTGAGAAAGGGGCCAGCTATTGGGAATTCGATCAGCTGTCTCAAGCATTTAACACCATGCTTTCCCACCTGAAAGAGGCTGAAGAGCGCTCTCGCTATAAAGAATTACTGGAAAACGTTGATGATGCTGTTTACATTCTTGACAAAAATGGGGCGATCCTTGAGGCCAATACTGCCGCATATACATCTCTTGGTTTCTCCCGAGGAGCTTTTTTCAGTCTAACGCTGGACTCGATTGTCCCGAAAAACGAAGCCCAAACCATCATTGAGCAATCAGTCTATGCTAATAATGCCCAACCGGAGAAGCTGACTGTCGAAACCCTTCACCAAAGAAAAGACGGAACCTCCATCCCTGTAGAGATTCATTCGCATCCTATCATCTACATGGGACAGCAGGTCATTTTGAATGTTGCCCGAGATATTAGTGAACGGATTGAAGCGCAAAAGGCTCTAAGAGCGAGTGAAGAGAGATACCGATCGGTCGTTGAGAATTCGAACGACGGCATATTGATTTTAGATTCCCATCTCCTTATACTCTATGCCAACAGTGTCATGACGAATATCTTGGACTACAAGCCTGCTGAACTTGAAGGGAAGGATTTCCACACCATTTTTCACAAGGAGAGTGTCCATGAAACAAAAGAAATCATCAATGAGAATGAGCATGGTAAGGGTAGGATATCATCACAGGACCGCTACCAAGTCATCCGGAAATCGGGTGAAATGAGGACTGTACGAATCGGCACATATCAATTCGCCGATTCCAGCGGAGAGACCAAATTTGTCATTCAGGTCACAGACATCACTGATCAGCTCAAAATTGAAGAAGAGAAGAAGCTGCTTGAAGCCCAGTTGAATCATGCTCAAAAAATGGAAGCAATGGGAACCATGGCCGGATGTATTGCCCACGACTTCAATAACCTTCTCATGCACATTCGTGGGCGTCTGGAAATAATGCGGTTGAAAAGTGAACCCGATTCCCCCGACAGTGCCCATGTGGACGCCATTGACAAGACAGTTGACAATGCTACGAGATTAACCAAACAACTCCTGGGTTTTGCCCGAAAGGGTAAAGAGGAAATCACACCGATTAATATCAATACCGTCGTTGAAGAAAGCACCCGGATGTTTATCAGTGCCCGAAAGGAAATCAATCTCCGCCTCGAACTCAGTGAACAATTATGGACTGTAAATGCGGATCGAGGACAACTGGAACAGGTTCTGGTCAACCTCTACGTAAATGCCTGGCAAGCCATGTCCAAAGGTGGAGATCTTACTATCTATACCAAAAATGCATATCTGGATGATTCTTTTAGTAAGCCGTTCGAAATCTCCGCCGGAAACTATGTGAACATTCGGGTATCTGATACCGGGCCCGGAATGAGCCGGGGAATTATGGACAAAATCTTCGACCCATTTTTTACCACCAAAGATTCAATAGAAGGTACCGGACTCGGATTGGCCTCTGCGTATGGAATCATTCGTAATCATAGTGGAGTAATCATGGTGGAAAGTGAAGTGGGGCGTGGGACGACCTTTAATATATACTTGCCCGCATCAACATCGGACGCTGTTGCATAGCCGCCCGTTCCAATGAAAAAGCCCTTTCCTCTCCCAAACGTGGGTGATGTATATTACTGTGATACGCCAAGGATGATTTCTATTCGACGATTCTGCATTCTTCCTTCTTCGGTGTGGTTGGGTGCTATCGGGTGATAGGAACCATACCCCTTCAAGGAAAGTTTTTTCGGCTCCACCCCCCCATCTGACTGAAGCAATCTGATAACCGAAGCCGCCCTTGCTGCTGATAGTTCCCAATTGGAGGGAAATCTCTCTCTGAGTTGACCGCCGAGCGGCACGTTGTCCGTATGACCTTCCACTACAATCTGACGCATTGAGTCTTTGTTCAGAGTTTCGCTGAGTAAAAGCAATAATCTCTTCCCCTCTTCGTTGACCTCAGAGCTTCCGGAATCGAACAAGATTTTCTCCATCAAGATCACTTTAAGTTTGTCATCAGTATCTTCGATGGTGATGTTCTGGGCAGCGATTTGATCCTTGAGACTGGATTCGATGGATTTTCTTGTATCGTCCAGGAGTTGGATCACTTTCTCCTGGAGGTTCACGACCGATTTTTGCTTGTGAAGTTCTACCTTTAATTCTTGAGCCTGTTCGGATAACGTCGTCAAACTTGTTGAAAGGTGCTCATTGATTCTTTTCGAAGCGTCTAACTCTGTTTGGAGATCTTCCAGTTCCTCTCGAAGAGCCATCTTTTCCTTGTCTGTCTCCCTCTGCCGGCTCTGTTCAAATTCCAACTGTTTTTCTACCTCGGTAAGCCTTTTCTCTGCTCTGATGAATCTCATTCCTGAGGCACATGCACCAAGCGATAGACAGACCAGAATTGTTAACAAAGATCCTGTGACTTTCTTAACCATAGTCCTACCTCCCCATACTTCAGTACACCAATCTCTTGAGAAATAAAAGACCATTTGCTTCAGATACCCGGTGTTTATGTGTGTCATGGATTTGAAAACTTGTATAATTGCTTCATATTTTGTCAATCTGTATTAAATTGATATATTTGTCGTTGGCTCATTTTTATCCGTAGCCAGAAAGAATGTGAAATTATTTGCGATTTATCGGAAATGATTTACATATTTTCTTTGCACCAATTTACTCATTCATATCCTAACGCGATTGGCTACGATGAAAGTATTTAAAACCATTACATATTTCCACGTTTTTGTTTTCCCCTTCTGTTGGCATGAATCATGAACTACTTGATTCTGTCCACGGAGAGAATATACTCCGTGATAACCGTATGAGGAGATCCTTTTCGGAAAACCCTAGCTTATGTCGATGCATTACAGATATTTCCCGCGTTTCGGATCGCTGAGCAGCCGATATGCGAAATCGCTGACTAAAGAGGAAGAAAGACGGCGGAACACCAGAAAGCCTTGTGCTATTCCTGTGGACTATGCAGTCGATGATCACCCCTTGAAAGGCCTGATACAAAACTTAAGTGGTGGGGGTGCGTTGCTCAGCAGTGGTGGCGGGCACTTCCTCATTGGACAGGAAATCTCCATGTCTTTTCTATTGCCCCCCCCAGGCGAGCATGTTAAAAGTCAGGGCAAAATCGCCTGGAGTGCTCAGGAGAGCATCGGGGTTCGATTCAAAGACATGGACACCAAGGCCTTTGATCGAGAGCTTGCTTATCTAAAGAGTGCTCACGAAAAAGCGATCGGGTGGGATAAGGAGACCGTAAGTACCATGGGAAAGGCGAGAAGGAAGAGAATAAGTTGGAAGCCCTCAACAAGCGCTGATGTGTTCGGCTACAGGCTCTATTGGGCCATGGGAAAACAAGTCAATTACGATTCACAGTATATCGAACTGGGCAATATTACCGACTTAACCCTGCCGGATGATATCCCTTCACTTATTCAACGAACCGGTGACATACAACTGGGCGTCACCGCTATCAGTCAAGCCGGAAACGAATCCGATATGACCACGCTCAGTGCCTTCATTGATTTCAGGCTACCGGAAGCGCCACAAGATCTTGAAATAGAAAATACTTGACAGAATCGACGGCAAATCCTTTATGAATCTCGGCACAAAAAGGGAGCTTCTTATCGACAAGCCGATCGCTTAACGTGTTGAAAATTTCTTAACATATGCCCCCCTATCGGTTAGACTCTGGTAGGGGTAATTTCTTTGCTCAAAGGACCGAACCAGCTCGATGAACGTGTCCCGATACAGGTCGGCACGATTCAAAAGAGTTCGGTGCCACCCACTTCATCTGTAACCGAAAGGATGACCCCGTCCCCAAGATTCAGGAGATAACGGACGGAGGCGCTGACGTGGCGTTCAAGGCAATCGGCGATCCTGGCGCTATCATTCAGGCCTACTGGTCTGTGGGAAAGGCTGGTAAGATTGTTGTCCCAGGCATCACCCCTCACGACCAGACCACGAACCTTCCCCTTCAGGGGCTGCCCTTTGATCAGAAATCCATACTGGGAAACCTCTATGGCATGATCTCGACCCATGTGGATATCCCAAAGCTTATCCGTATGACAACGACGCACGACCTGAAACTTGACAAACTCGTTACCAATAAGTTTAAACTGGAAGACATCAATGATGTGGCGGATAAACTACATAAAAGACAGATCCGAGGTCGATGGGTCTGTGCCTGGGATTGATTTTGAAAAAATTATGGGCTTACATCCTAATTATTCAACACTCAACCTGCAAGCTTAATAATTAGGACCTGATCCTTATGCCTTCACATTTTGCACCTCTTTGGTTAACTTTTTGATAAAACAGTCCTTACCAAATCGCACACCGTTATGGAATAATGGGGTTACCGTTGATGAGTCTGCTATAATTTGGGTAATTGAAAAAAAGAATAATCAAAAAAGAAAATTAACTTAAAGGAGAAAAGAATGTCTCAACATGATTTACCCGAATTTTTTAACATGACCGCCTATTTCATAGATAGAAATATCCGTCAGGGTAGAGGCCATAAAGTGGCAATTTACACGGACTACCGAAATTACACCTATAATGATGTCCAGAAAATGATAAATAAAACGGCAAACGGTATGCGTGATTTAGGCGTTCGTATAGAAGATAAGATTATGATATTGATGCTCGACATCCCACAATTCTACGCCATGTTCTGTGGCTCAATCAGAATAGGGGCCATACCCATTCCCGTAAACACCATGATGACCGCGGATGATTACGAGTTTTACTTAAATGACAGCAGGGCGCGCGTTCTTGCCATTTCCGAAGAGATTCTGCCCGTGATTAACCAAATCAAGGGGGATCTCGCCTATCTCCGTGATATTGTGATAATATCCGAAACCGAAGGGGCACGTATCCCCTTTAAACAGAAGTATAAACGGGCTACAACCGATATTAAAACCGCTTTCACGACAAAAGATGATGTGGGTTTCTGGCTATACAGCTCCGGATCCACGGGCTCTCCAAAGGGTGCCATTCATTCTCAGTACGACATGGTCGTAACCTCCGAGGCCTATGCCAGTAAAGTCCTTGAAATAAATGAGGAGGATATCATTTTTTCAGCCGCGCGAATGTTCTTTTCCTATGGGCTTGGGAACAGTGTCTGTTTTCCAATGTACGCGGGATGTTCCGTTGTCCTTAATTCTCAACCCCCCAAGCCGGAGAATGTTTTTGGACATCTGAAGAAATATCGGCCCACTATCTTTTTTGGAGTACCTACACTGTACGGTCAGATGTTGGAGTATCAAAGGCGAATAGATAATGAGGAAGGAGTGGAGCCAGACCCCAATTCGGATCATGCCCTCTCCTCTGTACGAATATGTGTTTCCGCTGGCGAATCCCTTCCGACGGATATATATAATCGTTGGAAAAAACGTTACGGTGTTGATATTCTAGATGGAATAGGCTCAACCGAGATAGGCCATATATTTCTCTCAAACAGCCCCACCGAATTAAGACCCGGTTCCACGGGAAAGCCTGTACCTGGATATGAGATTAAAATACTGAGTGACGAAGGAGATGAAGTAGATCAGGGAGAAATAGGGACCTTAATGGTAAAGGGGGAAAGCGCCGCGCAAATGTACTGGCGTAAAAGGGATAAATCCCGCAAGACCATGGTCGGCGAGTGGATAAATACCGGAGATAAATATTATATGGATGAAGACGGATTCTACTGGTGCGCGGGTCGATCGGACGATATGCTGAAGGTGGGCGGTATATGGGTTTCTCCCCTTGAGGTTGAGAATTGCCTGGTCGAGCATCCGGCGGTGCTTGAAAGCGCGATTATCGGTCAAAATGATTCAAAGGGCCTCACCAAGCCAAAGGCCTTCGTTATCCTGCGTGACGAAGCAGCGCCCAGCGATGAACTTGCCGAGGAGCTGAAGAAGTGGGTTTTAGATAGGCTGGCCAAATACAAATATCCGCGTTGGATCGAATTTGTAAAAGAGCTGCCGAAAAGCTCGACGGGTAAAATTCAGCGGTTTAAACTTCGTCAAAAATAGAGCCGGAAGTCAACAGGGAATAATAATACCCTCTCAACAATCAGCGATTGATGGGCTTTTTATTAAAAGAGACGGCCAGTGATTTTGATCGATGAAAATGAAATTCTGAAGCGGAATATATAATATCACGGACTACGGAAAGAGAACGCGGACTACAATTTCGTGGAAGTTGGCAGAAACAAGCAAACCCCGGCAATGCGGCTGAGACTGGCAAAAGGCAAGATAACCGTTGAGAAGATTATCTATTATCAGCAATAAAGCTGCTTAGGATTTTTCAGGCAGTGCAGCATCTGCTCATTGCGGAAAATTTCTTCCAAAAAAAAGGGCCGCCGATACTCAGTCAGCAGCCCTTTTTCAATTTTCCTTCAACACGTTGAGCGATCGGCTTCTCTTATCGAAGCTCCCTTTTTTATATCAAGCATTCATCCCTAACGCTGCAAAAGTCAAGGATGCTGAGCGTTGAGTCTTACGCGACCTCTTGGTATTCCGCATCAACCACATCGTCATGGGATCCATAAGGAGCCTGCCCGCCGGCGGCATCTCCGGCACATCCTCCACCCTGACAGGACCCTGCTTGTGAGGCCTGTTGGTACAAGGTCTCAGAGAGCCCATGCGAGGCATGGGTCAACATCTCGCTTAGCCTCCTGATCTCAGCAACATCCTCACCTTCCATCACCCGTTTGAGATCGTTGATCACGTTATCAATCTCAGACTTGGTCGCAGCGTTGACCCTTTCTCCAAGTTCTCCCATGGTTTTTTCAGTTGTGTAGATCAAACCATCTGCACTGTTTCTTGCATCCACGAGTTCCTTCTTGGCTTTGTCCTCTCCAGCATGGAGTTCCGCATCCTTGACCAACTGATCGATTTCCTCCTGCGATAGCCCTGAAGAGGCCGTGATTCGGATCGACTGCTGCTTTCCCGTGGCCAAATCCTTTGCGGAAACTTCCACGATGCCGTTGGCATCGATGTCAAACGTGACCTCGATCTGTGGTGTCCCTCTGGGCGCAGCAGGAATTCCGACTAATTCGAAACGCCCCAGCGTCTTGTTACCCGTTGCCACTTCCCGCTCTCCCTGAAGCACATGTACGGAAACCGCAGGCTGGTTGTCAGCGGCTGTCGTGAAGACTTCACTCTTCTTGGTGGGAATTGTCGTATTCTTTTCAATCAATTTGGTCATGACGCCGCCCATAGTCTCGATCCCCAGCGAAAGAGGCGTGACGTCAAGCAGCACCACATCATCAACATCTCCCCGCAACACAGCCCCCTGAATGGCCGCACCGAGGGCCACAACCTCATCCGGGTTCACCCCTTTGTTTGGCTCTTTACCGAAGATCCCCTTGACGCTTTCTTGAACCGCAGGCATGCGGGTCATGCCTCCGACGAGAATGACCTCATCAATTTCATTTGGAGAAAGGCCCGCATCTTTCAAGGCTACCTTGCAGGGGCCTTCGAGTCTACTCAAGAGATCACTGACCAGGGCTTCAAGTTTGGAGCGGGTGATCTTTATATTCAAATGCTTGGGCCCACTGGCATCGGCGGTGATGAAGGGAAGGTTCACATCCGTCTCCATGGAAGAGGATAACTCCATTTTGGCCTTTTCCGCCGCCTCTTTCAGCCGCTGCAGGGCCATCTTGTCGCTTCTCAGATCAACCCCCTGGTCTTTCTTGAATTCGTCGGCCAGGTAGTCGATCAACCGGAGATCAAAATCCTCTCCACCCAGATGGGTATCCCCATTAGTGGCTTTGACCTCAAAGACGCCGTCACCGATCTCCAGGACGGAAATATCAAAGGTTCCGCCTCCAAGATCGAATATGGCAATCTTTTCTTCTGATTTCTTGTCCAAACCGTAGGCGAGAGATGCCGCTGTCGGCTCATTGATAATCCTCAAGACGTTCAATCCGGCTATCCTCCCTGCATCCTTGGTGGCCTGTCTTTGGCTGTCGCTGAAATAGGCGGGTACAGTGATGACTGCATCCGTCACCTTCTCGCCAAAATGCTCTTCAGCTGATTTCCTGATATTGGCCAGGATATAGGAGGAAATCTCCGCGGGACTGTAAGATTTTCCACGAAGACTGATCCTTACGTCACCGTTTTCTGCCTTTTCGATTTTATAGGGCAGGATATTGACATCGTTCTGGACCTCGGGTGAATCATATTTTCGACCAATCAGCCGTTTTACCCCAAAGACCGTGTTCTCCGGGTTGGTAATGGACTGCCTCTTGGCAATCTGCCCCACCAATCTCTCCCCTTTTTCAGAAACGGCCAGAATCGAAGGCGTGGTACGACCGCCCTCCGGGTTTGTGATGACTTTGGCCTCGCCTCCCTCCATGACTGAAACACATGAATTTGTGGTTCCTAAGTCTATTCCTATTATTTTACCCATTTTAGTGCCTCCTTATGATTTAGATTATCTAAGATATTCTGCCCATGAATCCCTGTTCTTCACATTCCATCGGGCACGCAAGGCAAAATCATTTCCTTCTTCACAAAAATAATTACTGATTCGATGTTGTCAATATTGTAATGTATTTATTTGATATATTATTTTTTGATAGTCATACAATTTAATAATACGAAAACAACCTTGCAGATTGCAGTCTATCGGCGACGGGGATAGTGAGAAGGGGTTTTCAAAGTTCAGGAATTATAGTGAATGAAATACTGATGATTGGCTAAAAATCCTCAATCATCTCTCCTTTCTCAACAAAAGAGGCTATCGAGTTGTAGGCATTGAGTATCCCTTTCACGGAGGTTTCGAGTTTTTCATATACAAAATCATCTTCCCCCAATAAGTCCCTTGAATTTTTCAATATTTCTTCACCTTGCCCCAAGAATTCAGAAACCTCAGCCAAGACCACCTTGCGCTTCAAATGCCTCTCCCTTTCCTCTTCGACCACGGGGAGGAGCCGCTTAATGGAGTACTCCACCAATGCATCCCGGGGGGCATCAAACTTCTTTGAAACCTCCTCGAGACTGGTCAGTGTCTTCCGGCTAAGCACGTAGGTCTTTTGAACACGATCTAGGCCATGGAATGTGTCGCGTTCAAGCTCTTGAGCGATGAGATTTAGGGAGCCTATATCGTCAATCAGATGGTCAAAAAGGGATTTCTGCTTGATTCCCAGGTGAGCAGCCACGACACTAATGGTTTCGATGGACTTTTCCGAGAGTTTAAAAGTGGCCCTGATTGATTGCTTTCCCCTCAGGTCTGAGCAAGTGGGCAGTGATATTGCCCTCACACTCCCCGCTTCTTTTTTAGAATCTTCAGCCATTTTTTACTCCTTTCAACAGGTAGACAGGAAAAAAATCCGCTTATTATCAAATATAGTAATGTTTTTTAGTAATGCAATTATTAGAAAAATTATCTTCTTGACATCGTATATTTCATAATTAACATATTTAACAGGAAAATGGAAGAAGAAATACTGCAAAAAAATACGACAGAAAGGAGGTTAAGAAAATGAACCTTGTAAAATGGAATCCATGGAGGGAGATGGACACTTTTTCGAATCGCTTTGACAGCCTCTTTGATGGAGGGTTCTTTCCTGCGGTTTCGTTCAGTGAGGAATCAGGGCTTCGCGACTGGCGACCTGTTGTCGACATCTACGACGAGGATGATAAGATCGTGATCAAGGCCGAAATTCCCGGTGTAGACAAAGACAAGATCAATGTAGACGTAAATGATGGTATTCTGACCCTTACGGGAGAGCGCTCCTATGAGAATGAAGCAAAAGAGGAGAATTACCATCGCAGAGAAAGGGCTTTTGGAAGGTTTGAGCGGTCTTTTCCGCTTGCGGAAGGCCTAGACCCTGATAAGATTGATGCGGATTACAGGGATGGAGTCTTAAGAATAGAAATTCCCAAACCTGAAGAAAAAAAGCCGAAAAAGATTGAGATCCACTAATAATCTCATTCATCTCGACTCTCTAACCTCAGGGGTGGTTCACGCCGAGCCACCCCCTTATTTGATGGAGAAAAACCGTGATCAATAATAGGATGACCGCCGCCTTTTCTGTTGGCGTCCCAACACGATGCCTACGACTAAGGCCGATAAAAAGACTCCGGCTCCTGTTCCGAACCACTTCCATGTTTCCGAACCCCTGAGTTTCTCGTATCTCTCAGTCAACTCTCCAAGCTCCAGTTGGGTTGCCTCTAATTCGGATTGAGTCGCCGTATGCGTGGCCTTTAGCTCCAAATAGCCGGCAGCCCCCTCTTTGAGGGACTCATGTTCTTCTCTCAGTTCTGCAAGAGTTGCAGCAGTATCTTCTAATGAAATGGCAAGTTCTTGCCCCCGACGAACGGCTTCACTCAATTCCTTTTCAAGATCCGCAGCCTTCTGCTTGAACTCGGTACTCTCTTTTAAAGCTGTTTGAGCCTGCATCTTCCATGGCTGTCGGGTTATAAGATATTGGCTCAATACCCACCCCTCTTTGGTGGCCCCCCCATCTTCTATTAGCTGAATATGACTCCAATCCCCATCAACACCGAGGATTTCAAGAGGTTGCCCTGATGAAAGACGAGCAATAACCGCGTGTTTAGTACTTGGACCCGTACGAAAAGTAATCAGAAGGGTGTCTTTGACATAGGCCGTTTCCGCCCAGCCTAACCTGCTCATCAAAAAGACTCCGCACAAAACGACGAAAACCACTCTCAACCTGCACGCCTTCTTCAAGCTCTTCACTCCCACAATTCCAAGGGATACCATCATCGAATGACCTCATGTCGATAAGTATATAGAACGCTCCTCAATTCTGTGTAGGTCCCCAAAATAGACTACCAAAAGAATGGCCCTACACAATCGCGTCAACGAGACAATAAAACGCCCTCGAAGTCAAGAATAATTGGCTTTCAGAATCTTCCTAAACATAAAGGAACTAGGGCTGGTGAGGTGGAGAGGGGGGATTTTGATGATCTACTTCTCTACCCAAAAGAACAAGCCCCTTTTCTCGGCTCTCTCAAAGAGCATCTCAACGTCTCCCTCTGACGAGCTGAACGCTTTTACTTCGGTTTCTTGATCCGGCATCCTCAGTATGGTGGGGGATTTAAGAGCCCCTGAATAAGATCTGCCCGATGGAGCAAGCAAACGATCACCCACACTGATAAGGTCCCGCGCATCGACTATTCTGTCTTCATTAATATCAAACTGGGCCTCGTCAAGCCTCTCACCCGTGGCAGCATCTATTTCGTGGACGATCGAATTCCCTCCATTGGAACAGGGGGACGTATCCGGGGTGAACGACACGACAATCGCCTTACCATCTCTGATCAAGGGGGACTCGATAACCCTTTCCCCGGTAAGAGGCAAGTCAAAGTACCAACCAACGTGATCCATTGCCCAGTTGACCGGATAATCGCTAAGGGTCCTCAGATCGTAGTCTGATACCGTCCTGAAGTCTATTTCCGTCTGTTCCAGCAAGGTGATATCGTTCGGCTGATTGGAAAGTGTCCCGTCGGCCCTGTTGAGGCTCCCCAAATAGGCGCAGTTGTCATCATCGTTTCCATAATCCCAAACGCCATAAATGCTCTGGACGTTCGTATTCGAAGGATCGTTTACCTCCAAATACTTGCCTGTTCCGAAAACTACGATATAGCCGGCTTCTGTGGGGTGTCGCATCACATCCGGCTTTGTGGTGATGGGTTGATCCTCTGCCTGAAAAAACGGTTCAGGATCGGTGCCGTTATCAAAGGGAATGTTCCAATTCGTCGGATCCGAATCGGTCAGATCGAACTTCCACAGGTTCCCCTGAAGATCTCCGGCGTAGGCATAGTCCACCTTTCGGTCTCCATCGACATCCACCAATGAAGGAGTAGAAAGGCCGTTGCAGGCGTCCTCGCCTGTGTCTATTCTTTTTATAACATTCCCGTTGAGATCAAGAACAAAAAGCACGGCTTTGGCATTCGGGCTATCATACCCGTTGCCGAATATGATCACCCATTCATAGGCTGCCGCATAGGACCGAACGATAAAGGCCTGGCTGAACGTATACCCCATATCATTGTCCGAAGCCCCTCTCCGAGGGTATTCCCACAATACCATGTCCGCCACCGAATTTTCGGAAGCAAAGTCGTTCACGCTGTCCGCATTGGTCACATCAAGGGCATAATAACCCTTTCCTCCCTTCCCCAAGCCACCAACCAGGAGGGTCATGTCCATTCCCCCTACATGTTCCACAGCCACAGGGCTTAAATCCACATAGAATTTATGAGCATAGTTATTGTCTTTGAGATACTTTAGATTATCAAAGACCAAGTCGGGGACATAGGCAAAGCGTTCACCACCGGTCGTGGCATTAAACGCATGCAGCATCCCGTCATTTGCACCCGCAAAGAGAGTGTCATTGATGAGTAAGGGGGCTGAGTGGACAATATCACCTAATCTTCCTGCCCGAGGTCTGAACCCGCTTATTTCCCTGCCCCTCAAATACTCCACAAGATTCTGAGCCGGAGTCGGGTCCGTTTCCCAATTTGAATCCAGGTCAGTCTTCTGATCTGATGTAAGATTGTCGTATTGAAACCCTATCCCAGTGGATGCGCCGTTATAAGTCACTATGAGGCGTTCATCCCAGTCCACGCCCTGGAGCATATCGGAGGCCCGCCACAACACATCATCATTCCCCATAAGGATCTCCCCAGTGGTGGGATCCATTGGATATGCCATCACCTCCCCTGTCCAATCCGTTGAATCGTAACTCGCTTGATACAGGATCGTGGTGGCATCGAGTTCTTCAGTGTTGGCCGATACGGATGCTCCCGACGCCTTTACCGAGACAATATTCTGTAAAAGGATTTCTAAAGAGTCAACCAGGCCCTTGGGGGTTAATGCGCTAAAAAACCGACCCCTTCCATTCACGGCTGCATGCCATAGATCATCTATCTTCTCTAGGTTTCCACTCCCGGGGTTGGGCCAGATTGGAATGGGCGTATGGGCATTCAAGAAGCAGGGGTCATCTTCTTCAGCGTTATTGTTGCTATCCGCGGGTGTGAGCGTTCCTGTGACACCAAATGAGACACCATAAGTGACCATGTGCTGATGAGTGGCTCGATCACAGGCGTTGGCAGGCACCCTATTGGGCAATCCCGCTGACAGGTCCTCTTTGTAATACTTCATAGCCACATCTGCTAAAGTATGGTGATAGAAATCGGCATAGGGATCTCCTTGGTCTCCGTCCTGATTCCCTACGGCCGGAGAGGGCCCATCATAATAGCCGTCCGTGATGATGACAGAAAAAGACTGCTGGCAGGCACCTCCGTCAGCCTCACTTGCATAAGGCGAGTCACCAAGGTTCCCCGACCGCATGTCATCCTGGTGATAATACTGGCCTACTGCAAGCAATGCCCTTCTTAATGGCTTACCGCCGGAAGAATCAAGGGAGTATAAGACATTCAAAAGGGTGTCTGTTTCGTCCGGACTCCCTCCAACGGGTAATACTGGTTGCCTCAGCCCGCTGTTAACACTGTAAAAACCAATCTGAACACCCTTTAGCCCTTTGATGACACGGGCCACAGCTGCCTTTGCAGTCAACTCCCGCCTCCTGTAATAGGAATACCAGTTGGCAAAGTTCTGCAAATCCTCGGTATCGGTTCTGTATCGAATGAAATTCCCCGCTCCGTCGTATACCTTTGATTTGACACCGGCAGGCGGATCTGGTGTGAAAAACAACTCACCCGGGTCCACAACCCCGTCAGCGTCCGCATCATTCAGTCTATGGTAGGTTCTAACCCTGCTCACAAAATTGACAAGATATACGGGTTCCCCACTCTCAATGATCCCGTCCTCATTGATGTCATCCCAGGTATAATAGTGGGCATTCTTTATGCTGATTGGGGCAGCATCTGCACCGTTTACAGAACAATACTCTGCAGCCAAATCAAAGGTTGGAGTATTTTGAACCGGATTGGATTTCGGCCTCGAAGGATTAGCGGGTGTCATCCCAGGCCATGGCCAATATTCCATATCAGGGTTGTAATAGATCCTATTAAAACCGCTCCACTGGGTCTTCCAGGTCAGGCGAGGAGTACCTTGGGGCATCACGTCAGGATGGAGGTTATCTCCTGGATCATCGAACACGTAGTGATACGTCTCGCCTTCGATCACTACCAGTCCATCCTCTTCTGTGGTCATCAACGTGGCATCCATACTTCCAGAGTTGTCCAAGACAAACATGATGTTGGGAGGAGCGGATCGGATTCTGGTTTCTAAGGGGACATCACCGATGTCTAAACATTCGGGATCGGCAAGGAGATCACCATGCAACAGGAGAAAGAAACAGAAGAGGAGGAGGCATCCCTTCAAAAAGATTCTCCCTTCCGTCACGGTCCGGATGGCAAGTTGACTCTGAAGCCGCCTGCTAATGCCCATGCCAAACACCTCTTTAGAACCTCTTTCTATAACCAACCTCAATAAGTGCCTCTCCGTGGTTCTTTGTGGAACACCCGTAGATCAGAAAATCACGCAGGGAGGTTGACTGAGCGCCTATATCCAGAGAAGTTCCGTTGGCAACTCCTTGATAGACGGCCAAATACCTGGTCGTCTCATCCAGGACTTGATTTGAGTGGCTATTGGAGGGATCCCAGTTTGTATCGCTACGAATGTCACTATCAGGCAAGCTGCTATGCAGCCAATCAGGAGAAAGGTCTTCCAATGCAGAGATATCCGTCTCATTCTCAAGAGCCTGCGCACCCGCCATTGCCGCACATTCTGCCGAATAGAGGTTTTGCCTGAACATGTTCTCATTCTGTGCGATACGCATTTCGGTCTGTGTGGTTCTTGTCGCCGATATGCCTAAGAGGGTCAGAAATACCAGCATCATAAGGGCTATAACGACAACGGCCCCGTCCTCTCCCTTTTCCGTATATAACTTCTCCATCGTAAACTCCCAAACAAAGGACTCTTTCCATAGATCCATCAAGAAAGACCGGGTCTAATACAACGAAGCTGGGTTGACTTCCGATTCCCTTTATCTTGCCATGTGACTGTCACGATGATGAGCTTTGCGTCTGCAAGGGGATTGGACGGATCGACGCTGTCTATCACTTCCCAGTCTACGTCGTATCTACTGACACCGCTCATCACTGTCTCAGGGCCATGGGTTCCACTTGACAGCCCCGCATCCGTGTCTGGAATTGTCAGGAGTTCCTCCATTTTATTTCCGGCCCAACTGGTCCCCTCCGTCAATCGATTTGCCACGGAATTCCCATAGATGGATGAAGTCTGCATAGAAGCAACAGCCAGAATCCCGAAGGTCAAAATGGCTATGGCGATCATCACTTCCACTAGCGTGAACCCCTTCTCTCTTCTATCTTTCTCGAGACTCGTTTTCATGCCCTATTCCTCAAGCTGATCGCCGAGACACGGGCTTTTCAAAACCACGCATTTCGGCATTTGATATTCGCAGTTAACATCTTGCGTCGGAAACTGTCATTTGCTGCGTAGATTACAGCGCCTCGCTGGTTTGCGTAAATCGTGTTGTTCAGGTACTCAGGATCGCCTCTTGCTGTACGGGCCAGAAGGGTGACCTCGACCGATCTTATCTCTGAAGGCACGCCGGTGGGTATTCCATTTTCGTCCAAATAGACAAAATTGATGGCGTCCATATTCTCCGCAGCCGGCCTGTTACGACCCCCTCCTGTCCTCCTTCCCAGCGTATCATTCACTCCGTCACGGTTGCTGTCATACAAGGCGTATGTTATCCTTTCATTAGGGTCAAAAGTGTCCCCGTCCGGTGGATCATCAGTATTTGCGCCCCTTATGTCCAAAGTAAAGCTTATCAACTCCGGGGTTGCGCTAATAATTCCCGCATTCGCTTTACCGGTTGGGTCACAACCTGCCATTCTGATCTCTTTCATCATAAGGAACATACCCCCCCGCAGGTTCTGCTGCATTTCAGCGACCACTGACTGAGTAACATAAGATCTATCCTGTGAATAGAAAGACGTGTAGATACCACCCATGACCACACCCGCTATAGCCGTCGCCACTAATATTTCTAACAGAGTAAAACCATCTCTTGCATTTTTCTTCAATGTCTGCTCCGAAAGGGCACGCTACCCAAAGATCTGAGATGATCAGATCATATCAACAAGGCTTTCAATCGTCTTCTCCTGAAGACTGTCAGAAGGATTGAATTTCACGCCTATTCCCTCTTCACTCGCCCAGGCGATTTCACCGGATACGCTCATATAATCTTTGGAGTCGGGGAGAAGAAGGCTTAGTGTAATCTCTTGTCCAACCGATAAAGATGCAGCGGTTCCGATAAAGACCCCGCCCGCGCTGATATTCTGAGTGAAATCCGTGTGCGTATCATCCTGAACCACATAATCGACTGCCGAAATACATGGTTTCCTCTCATGCCTCCTTTTCTTGAAAGAAAACCTTTTCTCAAGCTCTTCCAATAGATCTTTCTGTTCATCAAGGGACATCCTCAAGATGATTCGAAAGAGATGACCTGCGACACTGGGTCCAACCATCTCATTGATTAGGGTTCTCATGCTCCGGCTCCTCTGGAATCATTTCTATTATTCCCAATTGCCGCCATGGTACTTCTTCATGACGATCACACCGGCTTGGCTCGGGGTTCCCACGGCGTAAGCTGATCCCTTCGTATTGCAGAGATAAACATAACCCAGGTTATTGACGGTCCCCCTGGAGCTGAAGACGGCCACGTTGTCGGGAGTGACGTAGGTGATGAACCGGCTAAAGGCCTCCCCCTGAATGTTCTCGGCTGCACTCCCGTTGCCGTAATTCACTCCCTTATATTCGGAAAAATCAACCCTTATACCTTGCGGCACGTCATCACCGTCTCCATCATCCCACTTCCGATTGGGACCGAATGACCACATGGAACAACTTTCTGGGTTGACGCTGTTGTCAAAAAAGACACCCCAGGTTTCATTCGCGTTCGCCGCGCCCGATTTGGCCCTCTGCAAAATTGAGTAGATGTCCCTTGCCGCGTTTTTCAGTCTGTA
Source organism: uncultured Desulfobacteraceae bacterium (assembly GCA_964497115.1). Taxonomy (GTDB): domain Bacteria; phylum Desulfobacterota; class DSM-4660; order Desulfatiglandales; family HGW-15; genus JAFGFY01. The sequence continues at coordinate 1,651 of CAZCCX010000011.1, read as the reverse complement.
CTCGGGCAGCCACGCCGAAAAAGCGGGAATAGCGATACCGACCATGATTGAAAGAATCACGATTAAGATAAGGAGTTCGAGGAGAGTAACGCCGGATTCACCTTCCCTGAATGTCAAAGGGCTCTTCATCGTTTGCTCCTCAAAGGAGTGTGACGCAGAATATGAAAATGCAGTGCGAGCGCATTCCCCGCGGACTGCCGCGAGGAGCTTCAGTTTTCAGCAAATATAGGCAAAAATCTACGTCGTCAAGGTTGAATCAGGGTTGTTTTTTCCTGGGCCGACACGGAAACTCTAGAATATACCATAGGCAAGACATTTTGACATTGTCAAGTTTTTTAGACCGGCATCCAATCCGCCCTTCCACGGAGCAGGGAAGAGAAAAAATCTCGAGTAAATGGAATGAAATCCTTATCCATGTGACAAATAGGCCGGATCATGCTAATATTCAATACACGTAGAAAGAAGGACATGCCCAGGTATTCATACAGGGGAAATGCGATTTGGAGAGAAAGATGGCCATAGAAAAAAACGTCAAGCGTTTTGGAGTGGTTGCTGTAGAAAAGGGATTTATCACCCTGGACCAACTCGTTGAGGCAATGACCATTCAGATCATAGAGGAGACTGAAGGGAAAAAGCGCAGGCTTATCGGACAAATACTGCTTTCCCTGGGATATTTGACTTCAGCTCAAATCAATAAAGTGATGAACTCACTAGATCCTCAATAAAAGATGCTCATTGTTCGATGATAAGGTTTCGCCTTAAACGCCTCATACTGTCCCATATTCCACAAGATCCCATCGATCTCAAAAGCCCTAAACGTTCTTCCCATGGATTCCAGTTTCTGCCGGATCAAATCCACCGCCCAGATGGTATTGGCTCGAATCTCAACCTCCTCAATGCTTCCACCCTCAAGTAAGATTCCGTGATCTACCTTCTGTGTCAGATCAGGCCCGTAACACAGAACCCCGAGATGGCGTAGGACCTGGGGCAGTTTGTAATCGGCGAATGCCGTCAGCTTATCCACATCGGTGAAATGTCCCCAGTCCGCGCCGTTGAAGGCCCCATACAGATCTGATGCGAGTATTTGTGCCCGTTTATAGAAAAAGACCTCATCATGGCCATACATCGCCACATCTCGAAACGACGGAAGCTTTTCAGAGGCCAAGGAAACCAACGCCATAGCTGAATTTTCGGCGGCTTCCAGAAACTTAGACGCCTCACCATGGTATTCATCGAGCAAAGTCCGGCCCAACTCCCTGAGGATGTCCACACGCTCTTTCAAGAGTTGCAGTTCCCCTTGCCCTCTTAGTACTCGTTTCAAGTCTTCCAGGGTAATGTTTGCCAAGAAATCGGTCTTTGTGATGGGAATGCCCGAGCCAATGGCTCTCTTAATAGAAACCGACAAGGCATAATACCCGGAAAATCTTCGTGATTCATATTCGATCTCCCACCGAGGCTTTCCTGGCGGCGGCCAGAAACAAAAATTGAGGGCATCCAGAACAAGAAAATAGGCTATGGTATCTTCACGCGCGCCTTTAAAATGATGAAAGCTATCCCAGGAAGGGGCACCAACCCCTTTTTCAACCCAGGTCTTACAGAGATCCTCCACGGCTTTTTCATCAATGCTTACAAGACCGCTTTTGTTCGCGAC
>CAZCCX010000010.1:0-18882 GCA_964497115.1 uncultured Desulfobacteraceae bacterium | reverse complement strand
GCTCCAGCAGCCAATACACCTTTTCACGTCAATGACCATTCCCCATCTAGGCATCAATTATTCTCCTTATAATTCACTCGCAAAAAGTCCGTTTTGCCCCGTTTTTGTCATTCCCGCGAAAGCGGGAATCCAGGCATTCTAAGATGTTATGGACTCCCGCTTTCGCGGGAGTGACAGGTTTATGACTTTTTACGAGTTCGTCAAATTTCAATCACCTGAAAAGCCATATTTCTTACAACTTTCCAGCACAGTCAAAAAAGGGACCACTTTCGTAGTGGCAACCCACGGGATAGTGCTCTACCTCCAGATCATCTTTTTCCTGTAAGCCAGGATCCATAATCACTGCCTTCTCCTTATGGGGTGTAAGGAACTCCCTGCTGACTCTGTGATGTTGCATTATTATCTCTTCAGGGCCATGACCGGTAGGCGTTATGTAGAAATCAGCAGTCTGTCGCAAACAGAAAATAACGTAGTCCTCAGGCCGGAGTACGTTTTCAAGCACTCCCACAAGAATCTCAGGATCATCAAACTGAGGTATCAGACAAATGTCTAATTTGTTTAATGAATTAGATCAAAGAAGAAGCCCTGCTAATGGACTGTTGTGTGTTATATATCGCTTTTGAGTTGCTGTCAAGAATTGTGCATGAGAGAATCAGGCGGCGTTGTGGAATGCCTCTTTTTTCATCAAGGAATCTGCCGCAAAGACGCCATCCACGGTATAGTGTGTGGAGACTAGGCTTGACACACAAGCACGATTCCCATATTCTCCTCCACAGAAAATTGAGCAGGAGGAGATGAGGATGGCTGAGATGCGGATACAAATGGCCGGAGAGGCAGAAGCAAATATTATCGTTACTTCCTATCCGTTCTGTTTAAAACACTTTGAAGATGCCGTAAAAACGGGTGGTCCGGAAAATGAGTTGAAGGTCATTGATCTTGCGGAGCCTATTATATCAACGTTATAGGAGGTCTTAAGTATGAACATCATTGTCTGTATCAAGAGGGTTCCCATGACCCAGGAGGTGGACCTGGAGATCGATGAACTCGAGAAAGACGTGCAGAAAAATGCCTTGGCTTTTGTTGTCAATGATTGGGACAACTATGCCATTGAAGAGGCCGTTCTGCTCCGGGAAAAGTATGGCGGCACAGTGACCGCTGTAACCATTGGCACCGAGGACGACGAGGAGATCCTGAGGAGGTCCCTGGCAATGGGGGCGGACAAAGCAATCAGGATTGATCCGGGAGACCTTGGTTTGGACGGTTTTGTCATATCAAGAATCTTGGCGGAGGTCATCAAGGGCAGGGAGCATGACCTTGTACTCACCGGGCTGCAGGCTGATGATTATAATTGCGGGATGGTCGGTATTATGTTGGCCGAGCATCTAGGCATAGCCCATGCCGCTGCAGTGACCGGAATTGAGCCCGAGGGGAGCGAAGCCACTATAAAAGTGGAGCTGGAAGGTGGTATGGATGGGGTTTCAAAGATCCGGTTTCCCGCCCTCATGAGCGTTCAAACCGGAATCAATGAACCGAGATACGTCTCCATCATGGGCATTAGGAAGGCAAGCAAAAAGGAACTGAATGTGATTAAAGTGGGGGATCTTAATCTTTCAGGGGATGATCTCACTCAACGTACCACTGTTGAAAAGGTTTTCCTCCCGCCTGAAACAGAGGGTGCGGAAATCATAGAAGGTGATCCATCCGCGGTTGCCGAAAAAATCATTCGTATCCTGGCAGAAAGTGGGGTGAGTGTTTAAATGGCTGAGATATTTGTTGTTGTGGAACACAGGAAAGGTGAAGTGAGAGACATTACTTTTGAGATGCTCTTCAAAGCAAGCGAACTGTGCAGGGAATTCTCCCATGGCCTAACAGCCATACTGCTGGGGGGGAGAGATTCGGCGTTTCTGGATGATATAGCGCAAAGGGCCGACAAGGTCATCGCCTTCGAGGATGAGCGGTTGGAAAATTACAATCCTGACCTCTACAAGGAGATACTCCACAGGCTCATTCAGGAACATCACCCTTTTCTTACCCTCATAGGGCATACTTCCTTTGGAATGGGGTTTGCGCCTGCCCTTTCGGTCAAGACCGGATATCCCATTGCAACAGACTGCATGGATATCCTGATAGACAACGGTCGTCCCATGGTAACTCGACAGATCTACAGCGGGAAGGTCTTCTCCAAGGTCTCTTTTAGAGAATCCGAAGGCTATGTCATCACCTTGAGGCAGGCCGCCTGCACGCCCGAAAAGACGGAAGTGCGCCGGGGAGAGGTGATCAAGAATGAACTTCCCCCGGATCTGCCAGAGCCTCGTCAGGAATTTGTGAAGTTCGTGGATGCGGGAGCCGGTGAGGTGGATATTTCCCAGGCTGATCTCCTGGTGTCGATTGGACGGGGGATAGGAGAAGAAGGGAATGTTGAGGGTGTAAAGGAACTGGCGGATCTTATGGGAGGAGTGATCTCCTGCTCTCGCCCTGTAGTGGACAAAAACTGGCTACCCAATTACCACCAGGTAGGGACCTCAGGGAAATCCGTGAAACCAAAGGTCTATCTTGCCTTAGGCATCAGCGGGGCGTTCCAGCACGTGGCAGGTATTGCAGGTGCCGGGACAGTCATTGCCGTCAACAAGGACAAAAAGGCCCCCATATTCAGGGTTGCGGATTACGGGGTCGTGGATGATCTCTTCAAGGTTGTAGAAGCCTTGAAAGAGAAACTGGCCGTTTAGCCCGTCTCCAACCTGAAACGGGCCCGGCCCCCACAAAAAAATTGAGGGGGAACAGTAACAGCCATTGAAAGGAAGTTTGAAAATTCGGGTCCAGTCTTCGACCCTCCCCTCGGCCGTGAGCTCGGACCGAACGGAGCTCAGACCGAAGGGAGGTCCCGGCTTTGGTTCGCCCCAGAGGGGGGGGGGGGAAGCATACCGACTGCTAGAAACATACGAGATCACTTCCCGCTGATCATCCTATCCAGGATCTCGTCAATCTCATCATGTGGAAGGATTTTATTCTCTTTGGCCACCCCCCTGATCGTTTTCCCTGTCTGATACGCCTCCTTTGCCAGGGCGGCAGATTGGTCATAGCCCACCTCAGGCACAAAAGCCGTGGCCAGGGAGAGGCTCTTTTCAAGGTTGGATGTACATTTGTCATGATCGGCTAGAATACCCGTGACGCACTTCTCGGCAAAATGCGTGGAACAGGAAGAAAGGATCTGGACGGACTGTAACAGGTTGTACGCGATCAACGGCAACATCACATTGAGTTCAAAGTTCCCTGCCTGGCCTCCGAATGAAATCGCCGCATCATTTCCTATCACTTGACCCGCCACCTGGATCACCGCCTCGGGAATGACAGGGTTGACTTTGCCGGGCATGATGGATGAGCCGGGCTGCATGTCCGAAATCACAATCTCCCCCAACCCGCAACGGGGTCCGGAAGACAAAAAGCGAATGTCATTGGCGATCTTGATGAGACTCACGGCATAAGTCTTTAAGGCCCCGCCGGTTTCCACCGCTGTGTCCCTGGCAGCCTGGGCCTCAAAATGATTCTCCGCCTCTCGAAAAGGACATCCGGTTTCTTCGGCGATGCCCTTAATGACCTTTTCGGCAAATTCAGGATGGGTGTTCACTCCGGTACCAACCGCCGTCCCGCCCAGTGCAAGCTCTCCCAGGTTGTTCTCCAACCCCATGATTCGGTCGATATTCATCTCCACCTGTCTTGCGTAACCACTGAATATCTGCCCCAGGCTGATGGGTACGGCATCCTGAAGATGGGTCCTCGCGATCTTCCTCACATCTTTAAATTCTTGTGCTTTTTCACCCAGGGCCGTCTGAAGGGTCTTCATGGCCGGCAGAAGATCTTCTCTGATTTCGATTAATGTGGAGATATGGATCGCGGAAGGGATGACATCATTGCTTGACTGGCCCTTGTTGACATGATCATTGGGATGGACTGGACTCTTCCCTCCCCTCTTTCCGGTCATCTTCTCGTTTGCACGGCCTGCAATAATTTCATTCGCGTTCATATTCGTCGATGTCCCCGAACCGGTCTGGAAGACATCCACAACAAACTGGTCGTCAAACCTCCCGCTAATGACTTCTTCACAAGCTTGGATCATGGCATCAGCCAAATCATGCTCAAGAAGGCCGAGGTCGAGATTCACCTTGGCCGAATGTTTTTTGATCAGGCCCAGGGCCCTGTAGAAACTCCGGGGGAATCTTAGATCGCTGATTCGAAAATTACCCCTGGCCCTCTCGGTCTGAGCGCCGTAATAGGCCTCTTCCGGCACCCTCACCACACCCATACTGTCCTGTTCTTCTCGATATCTCACATTCATCATTTCTTCATAAGCCTATTCTGGTTGGGAACAGAGGGAATCGAAAGCATCTCAAAATCCAGCGTGATACTGTCACCATCAATCAAGACAAGATAATGCCTGATTCTCGATGCTATGTTAAACGGAAACTGGAAGCGAATACTGACTTATCAGCCGAACAAGTGGCGCATAAAAGAAAAAACAAGGTTGTAAAATTGAAGATCCCAGCAGCAAGCCACTCGGTCTCTTTATTCAGGGGAAATGCCATGTAAAAGCCAGTTCAGAGCTTTTTGTTCCCAATCCGGTTCCGAACCATCAATATACACCTCTCTTGCTCCAACTCCAGATTTCATACCGAGGTTTCTCTGTTGCTCTTTTGTAATAACATTGTCGACAATGACTGCTGATCCGATTCCGCCTTTTTCTACATGATACCTTTGACCTTCTTCTAGGATCTTCTTCGCATCAGGCGGTAATGTCTTCATCTTTCTCATATCCACCAAAACTTTGTATTCTTCTGTCACATCTTCAAGAGCCCTCTTGGTTTCTTCATACCATTGTTGCATTTCATCAGCCTGGATAAACCCTCCAAATTCAAGTCTAAAACCGTAATCCGTCCTTTCAATTTTGTACATGAATACCTCCTTTCTATCAGCCGAACAAGTGGGTTAAAAATACAAAACAAGGTTGCAAAAATTCAAAGTCGGTCTTTTTACTCAGGGGGAATTCTATTTATAAGCCAGTCCAGAGCTTTTTGTTCCCAATCTGGTTGCGAGCCGTCAATATACTGTTCAAATTCGGTAACCCCAGATCTCACACCGATATTTCTCTGTTGCTCTTTTGTAATGACATCACTGGCTATTACTGCTGATCTTATTCCACCTTTAGATATAAAGTACCTTTGACCTTCTTCTAAAATATTTTTCGCATCTGGCGGCAATGTCTTCATTTTTCTCATATTTGCCATAACATGAAAGCCCTTTGGCGCATTTTCAAGAAGTTTCTTGGATTCTTCATACCAATCTCTCATTTCATCAGCTTGGATAAATCCTTCAAATTCAAGTTTGAATCCATAATCTGTCTTCTCAATTTTGTACATGAATACCTCCTTTCTTTTAGAAGAGACATAGACAATTCCGTACAAGTCATCGATTTATTAATTCCTGAGGCGATAGAAAACACCATTACGTTCAATTCGGAAATTATGAATCATGCCCAAGGAATTCCCATCCCATATTTCCTCAAATTCAAGCCCGGTTGCTGTGGTGATGATGTCAATTCACTTTGGCGCCACTCCAATCTGAAAAATGGTTCCATCTTTCTGAAGCTCCTCCTTGGTTAGGTTATGAAGGGAAGCGCCAAAACGCAGCAATGCTCGTAAGACGGCATCGGCGTTTTGAGAGGAAGGCATGGTCCAAATATCGATGTCCATGGTAGCTCGAGGATAACCGTGGACTGCCAACGCATAAGCACCGACCAGAATAAATCTGAGCCTCTCGGCGGATAAGGCGAGTAACATGTCTCTGTAGTCTTCGTTCAGCATTGTGCTTTACACTTAAGGACGTAATCTCCCGGGTCAACGGCCAGACGAGTTCAAGGCGGTCTTCCGGTGTGCCGGGAACATAGTCATCGTTCCGATCATCTGTAATTCGATATTTAGCTGTAATACTCCTATTCATATGTCTAGACTATCATTGATTATCCGAAAAATCAATCTGATATTTTCTCCGAACCGTTGGTTTTCAACCCAAAATGATGTTCTAATATTCTGGGTCCTCGATAACGGTTTCAATAGCACCATCTGGACAAATCGTATAGCAATCGCCGCAAACATCGCATTCGGTGTTGTCGAGGTCCCCACCCTGTACTATCGTGCCGGGCTTCTCGCTTCTAAGGAAAATCACGTCTATAGTGCAGGCTGGCTGATGTGGCCTGTGGAGATCACGGCGCCGGCTTTGAAGATTCGGCCAGTTTCCATACCACTAAGGTGCCGATGGCATAATTGTTCTTTTCCCTCACCAAAGCGCTATCTTCAAATACGGCCCCGTCGAGATTGTTCCAACGCACATAGCAGCCAATGGAAAGCCTGGAAGTAATTTCTCTGAAAAGGCTGCTGGAGAGCGAGAAGCCGGCATAACCGCCGTCGGCCTCATAGGGCTCTCTACGGGAAGTGGCGTATTGGCTTGGCACACCATAGAAATAGTTGTTGTACCTGCTGTCGGCAAAGTGGAGCCCGCCTTTTATATAGATGCTCAGTTTCCGATCTTTAATCAGTGTCTTTTTATGGTAGCTCAGATCCACGCTACTGTGCCATCCCTGATAGTCCATATCAATGTCGAGCCCGCCATTAAATCCGAAGGAAAATGCTGCTCGCCAGGCCGCTTGTAGATACAGGTGGTCTTGCCATCCATGGCGGTAGAAGTAGTATCGAAACGCCGGCCCGATTTCACCGATGGCATCCAGTTCGGGCATCCCCTGGCGGGCTTCGTTTTCATCAGAGACAGGCGGGTTGCCCCACAAGGAGAGGCTGGTTTCAAACTTCTCTCCTTTGTAAAAGATTCCCCGAACGCCTTCGCGGTCCGCTCGCAGGATGTCGCCGCGATAGATAACATAGGGTAGAGGATAGAGGTAATTTTCGTATTCATCCGATCCAATATAGTGGGGCAGCCTCGCCGCCACGGCCGTCATACCAAGCTCCCATAGAGGCAACTGGTCATCGGTTTCGGTGAAGGAGGCATTGTCGCCGGAAGTGTGTCCGGTGGCAGGAAATAGAAGGGCACTGAGAACAAGGGGCCAGTAAAACGCTGTTTTCAGTTGGCGCATGTGTGCTCCTTTAAGACAGTCTGAGGCTCCGGTGTCGGATGGTCATTCGGAATAACATATCTATTAGCATATAGTCCAACCCAGAACCCCCCGGTTTTCAGGGCCAGGCCACAGTTTTCGGAGAATCCACCAACCTCAGCATAAAGCGGTTGAATAGGGCATTCCTCCTTCGTGTTCTATGGGGTGTGTATGATTCCTATTGGTTCTAGGGTCATTTCATTCTTCACGGCTAACACGGAATTCAGCGGGTTGCTATGCAAATTCACTGAAATTACCGGTTATGCTCGATCTAACTCTGATTGATTGATTCCCATAGTTCATTGTCAAAAGCAACTCGTCGAGAGCGACAATTTTCACGGTGACACAGTTGACAACTCTGGAAATCAACCTCTGCAGGAAAGAGTATTCCAGCTAAGGACATGTCTGGTGCCAATACCATGGATTTTGTCAACCTCACACCAATAAGGTCTTCAACATCACCGCAGATAGAAAACAAGTCTCTTTGTTGTTCAAGGGGCCAGACAGAAGCATCTCCTGATCCAGGGTTCATGCTGGATAAGTTTGACAATCTATACTGTTTAGCTATGTGCTCTCTTAAAAACTGCATACTGGTTTCAAGCAACTTCCCTTTGAGGATGCTGATGCAAATTTTTTTCTCAAAATCTCCTTGCTCTATCTCAATATCATCAATTTCAGTACCACATGTTGCAACGTAGGGAAATACTCGCTCAGTTGAATCAAGGTTCTTCCTCAATGCAAGGCTTGTAAATGTGATACCATCAAACGTGATCGTATCCTCACCTTTTCCATCTATGAAAGAAGCCTTATACAGCGCCTTAGGTTTACCGATATTTCGAGCCTCATTAACAATATCCTCGAACGCTTTGGCCCGATCAGTACCGGTATCAGTTTTCATGTATTTAAACAACTGATTCGTACAAAAATCAAAGGGAATCTCTGTTAACGAAATCATATTGATCTCCATCAAGCATAACGATAAATTCAGCGGACCGGCTGGCCTGGCATAGAGCCGCGGAAAGCTGTTTTGACTCTCGATGTGACACCGAGTGCCGGTTCCACTGTAATGACAGGTTGGGCAATGCTTCTATGATTATTACCTGTGTCGTATCACTCGCCGGCCCCTATTCCTTTCCAACGAATCGGGACAATTTAGTGGGTTTCGGGTGGTATTGGCGGGACATCGACCCGAATCAGAAGGTGATGATTTCATATCCTTTGTCGCGGTATGCTGACATGCCAGGATGGCCGGACATATCGTCAAGAAGGGTCAGTCCCTGCTCCTTGGCCGCCTCAAGGGTTCCCAGTTTACCTGAACAGGCTTTACAAACCCCTTCAACAAGACCCTCCTCCAAATTCTTTTTCCACAATCCATTTAATGGATTGCCGGATTTGACCAGTTCGGGAATCAGTTTGACCGAAGCCCCTTCAATGATAATTTTCGCTTCATCTCCTTTGGCTTTCATGTCCAGTGCATTCAAAAGGACATGTATGAAGCACATTGGGTCTCCGTTGAAGACAAACAGGGCAATTTTTTTCATGATTTAACTCCCTAATATTTTGTAATTACATCTAACATCCTGATATTTAAACGACTATTCCTTTGTATTTGTTACTTCAACTTACCGATTTCTTCTTCCACTTCACGTGCACCCTCAGCGTAGAACTTATTTTCATCTGGATCAATCTCATAAAGCAATCGCAGAAACTCTCCCGCGTGAACGCGTTCTTCGTCTGCAATGTCCTTGAGCACTTCGATTGCGAGCTTGTTGTCTGTTGACTCCGCAAGTTGCATGTACAATTGAATTGCTTCGTATTCTGCGGCCACCATGAACCGAATTGCTCTGATAAGCTCTTCATGCGTGAGCTTCCTGTCCTTTGCCAATCCTGAAAAAGGTGTTCCGAACTCTGGCATATCTATTCTCCTTTCTTGTATTTTGGCTTTCTCCCAACACCCGGGCTAAAAAACGCCCTGGCGGTTTTTCCGGGCATCCAGTTCAACCCGTTGTTCGCCGAAACGGGTTATTATTCATAATGGGTCCACATACGAATAACCTTAACCGTCTTGATATCATCTAGGATTTGATAAACAATCCGATGCTGGATATTAGTTCTTCTGGAACATGCCCCGGCTAGATCACCAACCAATCTCTCATAAGGTGGTGGTGTGCGATAGGGGTCCTCTTTAAGAATGGCTAGAATTCTCTCTGACTGGGGCTTTAAACCGGAATGGAAAAGTTTTTTTGCATCTTTTTTGGCTTGTTTTGTATAAACTATACGCCAACTCACCAATCAAGTTCCTCTTCACACTCTTCAACAGGGGTTTTCAATCCCTCGCGAATGGATTCCCTCATTTCTGGTATCGAAGACAAGTATAATGTTTCTTGGATTGCTCTCCAGTCTTGTTCTGAGACTAGGACAGCGGAGTTTCTTTTCCCAACAATTTGAATTGGATCATGAGACTCCGCCACATCATCAACAAGGGTATAGAGCCGTTTTCTTGCCTCGGTTGCTGTAAGGGTAGACATTGTTTTTACCTCCATATTTAAACGTACGTCATATCGTACGTCTAATAATGAGGTATGTCAAGTTATTAATCGGCGAACGCTGAAAATAACCGGCCGGCGATCTTTTTAGCCGGTCGGATCAATTTTTTTGTGCGTTTTATTTAATTGTTAAATGGATATGGACCGACTACAAGCGTTGTATCCTGCCCTTGAAACCATAATATTGGCTCGGTTTTATCTTTTGATATTGCCTGAATGCGGATCTTCTCAAATTTGTCTAGGTATCTTCGTTTAATGGCTGGTCGGTACAGTCTATAATTCAGTTCATTGCCCGACAACTCTGACCACTTACCTACAAGGTAAAGACCAAAACCACCTTGGGGTTCCCAGCCTTCAACCCACCTTGTTACTAAAATAAGAGGTCTTTTACCGTCAGTAGTAATATATCCTAACATGCCATAGTCTTCTATTTCTACTGGATTTAATAATTTGTCATTTGCTATTACCCATACTGTCCAGTAACGGATTTCAGAGCAACCTTAAAGCATTTGCATAACATAGGTGCTCAAAGCATACATGACACTCGATTGAGTATTGATGAGATCGCCGTCGAGATTATGACAGAAAAAATGTAATTTAATAGGAGAAAGCTATGTTCAAAATAATATTGGCTGATAGGAAGTAAGAATTTCCTGCTGGAGGCTGCGGTTATACATGAGAGGGGTGAACCAGATTGTCACGATTATCAATCGACATGTAGCACAACGGCGAGACAGTCAACATAAAGCCACTTATCTGAAGCCGGAAGTTGGGAGAATGAATCGTCTATGATTGTTTCGTTTTTTTTGCACCTAGCCGGATACCGGGGGGCGGTCTGGCATTGACATCCCGCGAAATCGGAAAGGTGTTCAAGTAAATAGAGCTTAACAGACTGATTTTTCAGCAGGGTATTAAGGAGTAAAACAGTCGCTATCCCAATGGCAAGCAATAGAAAAACTGATATGAGGATAGCCTTTACCTTTTTTGAGCGCATTTCGAAAAATAGTCTTGGAGGATCTTTCTGTGATCAAACGCCATCTTATCAGGCAGGGTATTAATGCCAAAAATGCCCACCTCTTTTGCATCGTCAGCGGCCTTTGGTTTTCCAGAGGACATGGCCACAAAGACCACGGAAATCGTGTGGTGTCTTGGATCTCTTGCCGGATCTGAATATGCCCCCAGTTGGCATTTAAGCTCAACAGCCAAAGAGGTCTCTTCCCGTGCCTCTCTTATGGCCGCTGATTCGAGGCTTTCTCCGTAATCCACAAAACCCCCTGGCAGGGCCCATCCGAAAGGGGGATTTTTTCTCTCTATAAGGACGATCCCGCCCCCTTCCAACTCTATGATAATGTCAACCGTTGGAAAAGGATTCCGATATTTCTCAAAGACCTTACCACAATGGGTGCATAAGCATTGATCTTTCATCAGGTTTGTCTTTCTCAACTGGGTTTAGCGGAATATAATATTATAGCTCAGGACATCGTTCAATTAGAATAATCCCGGGTGTAGCGTAATGCAGCCCGGCGTCTGAAAGAGACTGCACTGGACTGGGGCTGTAAAAAGAAGCAAAGGCAATATAAGCGTATGGGCTGTTAAGGTTGCCGGTTTAGTTTATAGTTTGAGTGCTTCTCGCTCTTCTTCTGATAGACTCTTTTTAAAGCTTTCTAATTTCTTTACGCCCTTATCAGTTCTATACACCTTCATACTTTTTACTTCCACATACCTCATTAGCTCAAGTTCGCCGACCAGAGACGCGATAATCCTCTGGCCCAAAGTGGGGTAAATATTGTCTATCTCTTCCTTTGAAAATTCATGAATTATCTGGTCTAAGGCGATCTCTGATTTCAGACTCACTTTGTTCAATATAGCCATAGACCTCCTGAAATACGGGAGGCCGTCACCCTTATCGCTTAAATCAAAGGCTTCAACCTTAAAACGGACCAGGGTATGCCTATCTCCGCAGACCAGCGAAAATTCTCGTCTACTCGTGCCTTGGCCGATAATATATTCCCCACCCGGAGGCGTATCAAATAATGTCTTATCAGGTACAAACTTATACCCTTCCTCAGGCCTTTCAAGTGTAGGCCTAAATCCAACCCCGTCATATTTTTTATAGCTCGGGTCATATACACTAAGGGGAGAATGCCAGAAAGGGAAATAACTGCCCGGGGTTTCTCCTTCTTCATGCCTGCCGCCAGACGCCAGAAGGGCGTTGAACAGCTGACCAAACGCGGGCAGCATAGACGGACAGATCCGGCCGATCATTGTTTCCCCATCATAAACGATCTCATCGCCTATCTTATAACGGAAATGACAGGGATACTTCTCCTCGTCTTTGTCAAAGCCGACTACCGTTGCCTTTACCTTAAACATGATGGCTCCTTTCTTGTTTGGTGCTTTATGAATCTAACAAAACCTCGATTTCAGTTTTCTCACTTCTTTCTCGCCGGATTGGTAGAACCTATCCGGATCCACCATCAGTCGAAGATCCCGTAAACGGGGAGGTAGAGGGCTTAGATCAAGACTAGTGCCCATCCATATACGGCCCTTTTGCCCAATTTCAGCGTCACGCTCAGATTGTAATCCTCGAAATACTACAATGTATTCATGTGGTTACAATCTTCGCGTTCCTTGACCTTGAACAATTTTTCTCGTTTCTGGATGGACACTAGACTAATAAAAAAATACAGCCTTATGCGCACGATTTTCCCGGTCCTGTGGCAAAATAAAACACAGGTTGGGTTATACTCAAAATTAACATGAGTCAAAAGTAGACCTGACCCTATTCCCTATGTCTTCTTAAAAACTCCTAAACTTGCCTAAAATCAACCCAAAATGAGTGAACAGTAGCATCCAAGCGGTAGGAGCAAGTGATGGACATGTCTCAGGTTTTTGAAATGTGGGATATTTTGGAATATTGGCAAGATATCCCGAATTTCAAATGTCATGTTTTCTATAGCATATTATTCTTTCTTATAATAAGATTGATAGCTCAATCAAGAAAGGTGTGAAATAGAACAAAATAATTCACCAAAGTCAAGACCCCCAAACCTCTCCCAGTTCTGTAAGCTCTTTGGGCTCAACACTTGGCCCAAGGCAACCTCCTTTACATCCTTGCTTGGAAAAACTCTGAGAAAAGCGGGCTAATGCGATTTGGATTTTTTCGAAGTGAATAAATCATACAGTATGGGCAACACGACAAGCGTGAGGATACCGGAACAGAGGATGCCGCCAAGCATAGATATGCCGGAACCGTTTCTTACTTCTGCCCCTATCCCCCGGCCGAAGGCGAGCGGCAGCATCCCCAGAACGGCCGCGATCGTAATCATGACGACGGGACGGATCCGCTCGCAAGAGGCCTCAATCATTGCTTTGTGCCGTGGAAACCCTTCCCGCACATGGACATTGAATTGATCCACAATCAGGATCGCATTGTTAACCACGATGCCGATCATCATCACGACCGACATTATTTCGAAAATGCCGAGGCTGTTGCCCGTCCAGCGCAGGCCCAGGATGGTTCCGATCAGGGCCAGGGGTACGGTAATGAGGATAATGGCGGGCTGTTTGAAGGATTCCAGTATGGCTGCCAGCATAAGCACCACAAGCACGATGGAAATAATTCCGGCCTCTGCAAGCCCTTTTAATCCTTCGGCCATTACTTCGTAGCGTCCTCCGAACTGGTAATCGTACTGTGGGGGAAAATCGCCGTCTGTGTCAATGGTTTCGCTGATCTGATCGACCGCGGTGCCGAGAGGCAAGCCGGGATCCAGGTTCGCGTACAGTTTCGATACGCGACGCTTGTCTTTTCGGGTCAGGAGCACGGGTGCGCGTCCTTCTTCGACATAAGCCAGGGTTTTCAGCAGTACGGGCCGACCGGGTTCTCCGGGAAGAAGGAAAGCATTAACCTGATCCTTGCCGGATTCTTCCTGCAGTTTGACGACCATGTCGTAATTGCGCGCATCTTTTTTGAAAGTGCCGGCGGTGATGCCTTCGAGGTTGGCTCTCAGATTCATGCCGACTTCCGTCGCCGGGATTTTCATGTCGGAAAGGACATCGCGCCGCGGCAGAATCCGAAGTTCCGGTTTGCCGGTCCGTACGGTGGTGTCGATATCGCGGATGCCAGGAAAAGGTGAAATCAGGTCTTTAACCTTCAGGGCCAGACCGTCAAGCGTATCATATTCTTCACCGATGATTTCCAGTTCCACGTCGCTGCTCTGCCCGCCGACTATTACGGGAATATTTGTCGTCACGATCACTCCGGGATAGTCCTCAAGACGCGATCGGACTTCGTTGATTATGTCTTCAATTGTCAGATTGCGTTCATCCCGCTCGGAAAATTTGAGTAGCAGCTGGGCGAGATGGACTCCCTCGGAAGTCTGTCCTATCGTACCTTCCACCTTGCCGATTGTGGTCAACGTGTGTTTCAGTTCCGGTACATCGCTCAATCTGTTCTCGGCTTCTTTGACGCGCTGCGTTGTCTTCGCAAGGTCGTATTCCGTCGGGAACTCCAGTTTTACGAAGAGCTTCCCCTGGTCCGAATCGGAAACCATGCTTGTTCCCAGGCTGCCGGCCGCGGATAGGGAAAGCAGGAAAAGTCCGGCAACAAACAATAGGACGAGAATGGCCGCCAAACGATGCCGTTCATTGAATTCGAGCAGTGCCCTGTACCAGTGTATCATTCCGTCAAAACCCCGGTTCCAGCCTTTTTCCACACGAAGCAGCAGCGACCTGCTGTTTTGTTTCGGCGGCACCAGCAGGATCGAGCAGAGAAGGGGCGTCAGGGTAAACGAAATGAACAGCGATACCGCCGTCATGATCAGCATGGTAAGGGCCAGCGCCTTGATGAAAAGCCCGATCATGGAGTGCATCATGACGAGGGGAAACAGCACGACTACATTGGTGCCGACACTTGCCAATACCGCGACTGTTGCCTCTGAAGTCCCCAGACGCGCCGCTTCCAGGGCGTTGCCCGTCCGGGAAAAGCGCTTGACGATCGCTTCGAGAACCACGATGGAATTCGTAACCAGAATACCCACGGACAGTCCGATGGCAATCATTGTAGAAAAATTCAGCGTCAGGTTGGCCATATCCATAATGAACAGGCCGATGATGATAGTCAGCGGCATTGTAATGCATACGACGATCAGAGATCGTATATTGTACAGGAAAAGAAAAAGTATCAGGGCGGTCAGGATAATCCCCTGGATGACATTTATCCAGGCGCTGCTATTCATGGCCTCGATAAAGCGTCCGTCGTCCGCCACCCATACAAGCTCAAGGCCACCGGGAAGAAAGCGTTCCAGATCAGTCATCGCGTTTCTTACGGCACGCACAACCTGGACGGCATTCGCGTCGGATTTTTTAACGACCCTTATGGCTACACAAGGCCGGCTGTCGATGGCGGCCTGCTGCCTCATCTCCTCGGTGCCCATAATGATCGTGCCGATGTCCTTAATCCGGGAACGCTGCCCGTCCATATTTGCTATTTCAAGCTCTCCAATGTCTTTGATGTCTTCATAGTCGGCATCGAATTTGACTGAGAACTCCGTACCGCTATCCTGCACATTGCCGGCGGGGATGGTGCGTATGCCCTGTTGAATTTTCCGCACGACATCCATGCTGGACAGGCCGCGCGCCGCAAGTTTCTGCCGGTTCAGTTGCACCTGAACCTCTCTTTTTGCTCCGCCGACCAGCTGCACGTCGGCAACGCCGGAAATTGTTGTTATCCGATCCCGCAGCGTGTTGTCGGCATAGTCAAAGATTTCATCAATCGGGAGGTCCCCGGTGAGTGCCAGGTTCACAATCGGACTCGCGTTAATGTCAAATTTCTGGATGATCGGATCTTCGACATCTTCCGGTAAATCCGCCCGGATCAGGTCCAGCTTTTCCCGGACATCGGTAGCGGCAATATCGACGTCTACATCAAGATGGAATTCCAGAAGAGTCTGGCAGAGATTCTCCATGGATGAGGAGATGACGTGTTTCAGCCCGTCAACGGTGACGACGGCATCTTCGATGCGTTTGGCTATGTCGGTTTCGATCTCTTCGGGCGTCGCCCCCGGATACACGGTGATTACGGTGATGTAGGGCACATCGATCTTGGGCATAAGCTCGAGCCCCAGCTTCCGGGCGGAGTTCAATCCCAGGAGGGTGAGCATTATTATCAGAGAGCCCATTGCAATGGGTCTTTTTACCGAAGCTTCGGAAAGAAACATTATCGGTCCTTCCTGATGACCGTAATTGTGTCACCGTCCTGCAGCAAGTCCTTGCCTGCTGTAACAACTAGGGAATCGGTCTTGAGACTGCTCTCAAGGATCTCTACCCATCCGTCGGTTTCCAGGCCGGTCCGAACAGGAATCATGCGCGCCCTGTCGCCGTCGCCGACGAATATTGCGGGACCGTTTGTTCGAAGTGTAATGGCCTCCCTGGGAATCCCCAGGCCCTCCCGGCTATGCAGCAGCACCTCCAGCCGGGCGATTCTTCCCGGTACAAGCCCTTCCGGAGGCTGTTTTATGTAGGACCGTATTTCAAATGCTCTTAAATTCGAACTAACCGAAGGGCTTTTATAGGAAATTACCTGGTTGCGCAGATGAATGTTTCCCACATGAATATGGATCTTTGTATTTCCGGGGACAACTTGAGAATACGCTTCCTCGGGCAGGAAAGCCGATATTTCCACCACCGACAGGTCCTCGATACGAAGGACCGGAGTCCCGGCCGCAGCCATTTCTCCGGGTTCCATCAGCCGTTGCGTGACTACTCCGCCGATCGGCGCCTGTACCAGGGAATCTCTCAAATTTTTATCGGCGATTGCCAAATTCGCTTTGGATTGTTCCATTCTCTTTCGTGCCAGTTCGACACTGATCTCGGCGTGTTTTTTTACGGCCGATACCTGCAGAAACTGCGATTCTTTTATTTCAAACGCATTTTCGGTTACGGCCTTGTCCTGTTCATAAAGCCGTTCGTACCGATCGTAGTCGAGCTTGACCTTATTGTAATCCGCCTGGACCTGTTCCAGATTGGCCTGCCGTTCCAGAACCGTATATTCATCCACATCCAATTGCTTTCTGGAAGCTTCCGACGCTTTCCCGAGCTTCAACGAGTCGGTCTGGAAAAGGTCCGTCTCTCCCGCAATAACACGATCGCCTTCATCGACGAATATGTGATCCAGAGTCCCGGGGATGCGGGCCGAAACGTATGCGCTGTTCTTCGCCTGTACGTTTCCGGAAGGAGACAGTACGGACTTGAAAGTCATGCTTCGGGCGGTTTCCAGATACACGGGTTTGCTTTCGGATAATTCGGTTGACAACTCAGCCTCCGGTTGATTCCCGTTTTCGTTGCGGCATCCGTGGATGCAGGCGCATAGAATCAGAATAACCAGGATGTGTGCGTAAAAGATTCCCTGCTTGTACATAATTAGGCTTGTTCCTTTTTGGTTCTGCCCAGTACACCGGCCAGCGTGGCCTGGGCAACCTGTTGCTGAAATTCGGCCATTGTCACTATAAAACGGGCCCGATCTCTGTTTGTAACGGATTCCAGTATCTGCGAAGATTGAAGCAGTCCCTCATGCCACTGTGCCTGAGCTTCACGAAAACTTTCCTCGGCAGCCTCCAGGTTCATGGCCGCGACCTGTAATTGGTCCGATGCCTGCTCCTTCCTATTGCGGGCTTTGAGCACTTCAAGCATGATCATCATGCATGTCTGTTCCCGCTCAAGGAATGCGGCTTTTTCCCGCTCCCGTGCAGCCCGGTATCCGAATACATTCTGGAAGCCGTCGAATATGGAAAGGATTGCCGAAACGCCGTAAGACCACACGTTGGAATATCTCAGGTATGAATCGCTGCTGTGTGAAAAGCTTCCGATTCCCACAATCGCCGGCAGGAAGGAGGTGATCGCATTGCGGATTTCCTGCTTTCGGATTTCCAGGGTTCGATCGTCAATGTGAAGCTCCAGCCGGTTTGTGAGCGCTTCCAGAACGTCTTCTGAAAGATCCCTCTGTGCCGCTGGCGAAAAGGGCTTTTCGCGTTTCAGCTTTAAATCTGAAAAAGGAGACAGGCCCATGGTTTCCAGAAGATTTGCCCGGTACTCGGTTGAAATCCGCTTGATGTTGTTCAGCGAGACCCGGGTCTCAAGAAAAAGCGTTTCAACTTCCTTGCGCTCGGAGGGCAGGACAAGCCCTTCCCGTTCAAAGGCTTTTGTTTCCTTCAGCAGCACTTCCGTGCTGTTCGAGGCAATATTCAGAAAGCCTTCAGCCTCTTCCAGGGCCAGGCAGGCAAAATACAGGGACGTCACCTGTAAAGAAATCAGTTGACGGGTTCTTTGGAGAACCAGGTTGCTGATGTCTTCACCTTTTCGGCGTATGTCGTACAAGTACCAGGCTTGGGGAAGGAATATCGGCTGTTGGAGCTCAATCGCCAGATTGGCCAATTCCTGATCGGACATTTGAACCAGGCTGCCCCCTGCCTGTCTCAATTGCGGCTTGTCCGTGGCCGAAAAAGAGAATCGAAGACCGATATTGGGAAAGAAATTGCCGAAGGCGATTTTCCGGTCCAACGAAGCCAGGCGCTTTTGAATCTCAAGGGCCTGAAGATCCAGGTTGTTGGCCAAAGCGATATCGATGCATTCGCTGAGGGTGACCGGCTCATCGGGCAGGTTCTGGACCGTCTTCTCGATGAGTTGGCCCGGGAAGGAGCCGGCATGCTCCACCCTGGAAATTTTGGAAGTGCATCCTGTCGTGAAAATAAAAGCTCCGAAAACCAGAAACGCCTTGAGCAAGAGCAACCGGCCGGCACGATTCGTTGAAACCGCTTTGTTAATATATCTTTTCATTCGACATCAATCGCATAATCGAGATTTTCAGCATCCGCTATGGAACCTCTTGTGAATATGTTGAAAATCACATCCGTCTGGAGCCCGTCCGGGTATTGTTCGGGGAAGTCCACCCAATGGAAGAGGAAAGCCTGACTGATGCCCTGAAGGGCCAGTGTCAGATGAACCGGATCGACCTTCCTAAAAATTTTTTTCCGAATCCCTTCTTCCATTATAGAAGTAACTTTTTCATCGAGTTCATTCATAATCTGGTGGGCGTCCTTGCGAAGCTTGGACCTCAAATTGAAGCTTTCGCCACGGGTTTCGGCAAGAAAGATGCGGATAAAGGAAGTGTTGTCCAGAAAAAATTGT
>CAZCCX010000009.1:9572-19043 GCA_964497115.1 uncultured Desulfobacteraceae bacterium | reverse complement strand
CATGATTTGTCTCTATTGTCTCGGTCTTTTCATGGCTGGTTGTTTGTGTTTCCATGGTTACTTTGATCTTGGCTTTTTTGCCGCCAACCAACCCGAAGATACCTGCAGAGCCTGGTTCCAGAATGTCGATTTCCAATTCTTCTGCAGGGATGTTCAATTCGCGTGAAGCCTCTTCAATGGCTTCTTCAGTCGTCTTTCCTTCGAATTCAAATGTTTCCATGCCGGTCCTCCGAAAATCAAGTTCTACTTCGCTTGATACCATATTGCTGACCTATGGTGAGAAGGTTGCTTACGAACCAGTAGAGCACAAGGCCAGAGGGGAAGTTGATAAACATAAACGTGAAGATAACAGGTAAGAACATCATCATCTTTGCCTGTGCGGGATCTCCCACGGTCGGGGTCATCTTCTGCTGGATGAACATGGAGGCCCCCATGAGCAACGTCAGCACGGGGATCCCGTAAGGGGCCTGCATGAATGGGATTTGAAAAGGGAAATTGAACAGACGGTCAGGCGCAGACAGGTCGGTGATCCAGAGCATAAAAGGGGCGTGCCTCAGTTCAATACAACTTCCCAGAACTCTGAACAAAGCAAAGAACACAGGCAGTTGGATGAGCATGGGCAGGCATCCTCCCATGGGATTCACTTTGTAGGTCTTATAGAGCCCCATCAATTCCTGGTTCATCTTTTGCTTGTCGTTCTTATACTTCTCCCTGATCTTGGCCATGTGAGGCTGCAACTTCTGCATCTCCCTCATGGACTTTTGACTCTTGTGGGTAAGAGGCCAGAACAGGAGCTTGACGAGGATCGTCAGCAATATGATGGCGACCCCGTAATTCTTCACGTACTTGTTGAAAAAGAGTAGGAGATAGAGCAGGGGTTTGGCGATAATATCGGTCCAGCCAAAATCGACAACCCGATCGAGGTCTTTATCAATTTTCTTTAAGGCATTTAGATCCCGAGGCCCCAAGTAGAGGGTAAGCTGGGACGAGGCCTGTTCTTGAGGTGCAAGAGAGAGGGGAGAACGGGTGTAGGTGGCCTTGAGAACACCTGAGGGGAGGAGTCGTCCACTGAAACCTCCCTTCTCTGGTTCATCCGGAATAATGGCGGTCAAGAAATAGTCATCTTCATAGGCCATCCATTCAATACGGCCGGAGATATTTTGCTGCTCTTCCATCTTAGCGGGTTTGATTTCTTCAAGTTCCCTGTCCAGGAGAAGGGCCACCCCGGTAAAGGAATAATACCCTTTCTTTTTCGGCGGAATGTTGTTGACAGACGCCTTCAGGTTCCCTTCAACTTGATGTCCGGATAAGTTTAATAGGGTGATCATCAGATCAATCCGGTAGGTGTCCGGATAGAAACGGAAGGTCTGCTCTATGGAAACCCCGTCAGGACGCATGGCATGAAAGGTCAGATTTTGAGGTGAAGACTCGGGACCGAGGGATAGGTTGCTTTTATCCGGATCGTAAAAGATCCTATTTTTCTCAGGGGCTGATTGGGCGTTAAAGCTGATTTCCAAGAAATCTTCGCCACTTCCCTCCAATGTGGCCAGCTCAATCCAAGGGGAATCTTCCTCCAGTGTTTCACGGTAGTTCTTTAGTTTGAAGCTCTTAATGGCGGCTCCCGCAGTAGAAAAGACGGCCTCATAAAGAGGTGTTTCGATCTTAATCTCTTTATCCTCCTCGATGTGGGGGACCGCGACCTCTTCAGCCCTTGGGGGCATAACGGGTTCAGGGATAGGCGCGACAGGGGGGTGGGAAAGGGGTGTTTCCTTTTCAGGCGGGCTGAAGTTCTCTGGGGGGGCTTGCTGTGTTTTGGGTCCGAACAGATATGACCAACCGATCAGGACCACAAAAGACAAAACAAACGCCAAGATCACTCTTTTTTCCATATCTAAAAAACCAAGATCGGGAATCGGGAGTTAAAAAACTCTGTTTCCCTTCATTGAATTGCAGGGTTTCCCTTTATATTACCAGTATAAAATACGGCTGTCTGCTTTCCCAGCTGAATCAGGTCAGAGGGTCATACCCTCCGGGATGGAAGGGGTGGCATTTACAGAGTCTGATCAGCGACATGGCGCCTCCCCTCCAAACTCCGTATTTCTCAATGGCTAGGCGGGCATACGTCGAACACGATGGATAGAAACGGCAGGCTGGAGATATCAATGGAGAGACTATTCTTTGATATACTGCAATGAGGCAAATGGGTACAAATTTCACCTTATGTATGAAACTCTTTATCCAAGATAATCTCACCTAGTTCCTCTTTTGTCTTCCAAAGATTGAGACCATGGGCCCCCTTCTTTGCTGTGATGACGATATCGTAACCTTGGGGAAAATGGGATTTGTGCAATCGATAGAATTCTCTGACGAGCCGCTTGATTCTGTTCCTCTGCGCGGAATTTCCCGCCTTTTTGGTTACGGTTATCCCCAGTCTCGTAGTGCCCAGCCCGCTCTCTTTGAATATCACTGTAAAATGGGGCGTATGGCGTCTTTTGCCCAACTTATTCAGATTGACAAAATCCTTTCGATTCAATAACCTCTCGGATTTTGAAAATGTAAATGGTGTCATTCAGAGTCAACGTTTCTTCCAAACGTTCTCGGCCTAAACCGTTAACCGCTTCCTTCCTTTGGCTCTTCTACGGTTCAAGACCCTCACACCCCCCTTGGTGCTCATTCTGGCCCTGAACCCGTGTGTGCGGGCTCTCTTTAGGTTGCTTGGTTGATATGTTCTTTTCATGGCTCGTATTATTTTATTTTAAGATTGATTGCTTGTAAATTTGCAAGTAAAATACATAGTTAAGAATTTGTCAAGGGGATTAATCTCGGTTTTTGATTCCAATTCCCGCATTCTTTGTGGGCAGTCTTATGTAACTTGTTGAAAATGTAGGCTATTTTTGAAAGGAGATAATAATGCTATTGGATCCCATATTGGGCCTATTCTCCAATGATCTGGCAATTGATCTGGGGACAGCAAACACATGTGTCTATCTCAAGGGCAAGGGAATCGTTCTCAGCGAGCCCTCCGTTGTGGCGGTTAGAAAGGGGGAGAGGGGAGACTCCAAGGTTTTGGCTGTCGGCAAAGAGGCAAAAATGATGCTGGGGCGTACTCCCGGAAACATCGTGGCCATCCGCCCCATGAAGGATGGGGTCATCGCCGATTTTGAAATTACGGAGGCCATGCTCCGTCACTTCATCCGAAAGGTCCACAATCGAAGAACCCTTGTGAGACCACGAATCATTATCTGTGTTCCCTCTGGGATTACTCAGGTAGAAAAGAGGGCAGTTCGGGAATCGGCGGAATCGGCCGGGGCAAGAGAGGTTTTTCTTATTGAGGAACCCATGGCGGCGGCGATAGGCGCCGGGTTGCCTATTACTGAGCCCACGAGTAACATGGTAGTGGATATCGGTGGCGGCACGACAGAAGTGGCTGTGATCTCTTTGGCGGGCATTGTCTATAGCAAGTCTGTCCGGGTGGGTGGCGATAAGATGGACGAAGCGATACTGCAGCACATTAAGAGAAAATATAATCTTCTCATCGGCATCTCCACCGCTGAAGTCATCAAGACCACCATTGGAAACGCCTATCCTAGTGATCAATTGGAGACCATTGAAGTCAAGGGACGGGATCTCGTAACCGGCATTCCAAAGATCTTGACCATCGACTCGGATGAGGTGAGGAAATCGATTTCAGAGCAGGTGGAGGCAATTGTAGAGACGGTGCGTATTGCATTAGAGCAGACTCCTCCGGAACTGGCTGCAGATATTGTAGACAGGGGGATCGTTTTGACGGGCGGGGGTTCGCTGCTTAAGAACTTGGATATTCTCCTGAGAGAAGAGACCAAATTGCCCATTACGATTACAGAGGACCCCTTGTCCACGGTCGTCCTGGGCTGCGGCAAGACATTGGATAATATTTCCGTTTTAAGAGAAGTCATGATTAGATAATCAAAGAAGTCCGAAAGAGCTTTTTACTTATCAATTTGCGTTTGTGAAAAATCTTCAAGCTTCGACCCCCATGGTCGAAACAATAGAAGGCGAGTTTCAATTACCTAAACTGTTACCTTTTTACGAGGTTATCAAAGAGAATAATTGTTTGATCTAAGAAAGTTCAGAACAGTCTGGATATGGATCATACTTGTCTTCATCATCCTCGTCTTGGTTTCTTCAAAGTTAGGCGGGAAGGGCAGATGGAATCCGGCTGAAAAGGTCATTGTTGAAATCACCGCCCCATTTCAAAGATTCATAAGAAGCACTATTAATACCACGGAAGTCATCTGGTTCAAGTATTTCGCCTTGATCCAGGCTCATAATGAAAATACCCTTCTGAAGCGGGAAGTAGATCTTCTTCGAATGGAAAACTCCCGCTATCAGGAAAGACTCACCACCCACGAACGCCTTCAGGAACTCCTGCAGTTCAAAGAAACCTATGGCTGGCCTGTGTTAGCGGCTCAGGTCATCCTCCGCGATCCCAGCGGATGGTTTGAATCAGTGATCATCGATAAGGGTGAAGATTCCGGGTTGAAAGTCAACATGCCGGTTGTAAATGCAAGGGGTGTTGTTGGCCGCTTAGTTTCCGTGTCGGCGGACTATGCCAAGGTCCTACTCATCATTGATCAGAATAGTTCTGTAGACTGTATTGTCCAGCGCTCAAGGGATGGGGGGATTCTAAAGGGACTCTTTTCAGATGTTTGCAGGCTTGATTATGTGCTCGAAACAAGTGATGTTAGAGTCGGAGACAAGGTGGTTACTTCCGGCCTGGGAGGTGTCTATCCGAAAGGCTTGGATGTGGGCGAAGTGTTGACAGTTGTCAGCACCGCAGGTGAGTTGTTTAGAGATATCAGGGTCAGACCCATGGTCGATTTTTCGAAGTTGGAAGAATTGCTGGTCATTCTGGAGGAGGCTCCGTTAGCGAACCGATGGAAAGAAGAAGACTGATTTTATACATCCTTCTCTGGATGGTCTCTCTCTTTTTTGTGCTCATGAAAGGGAGCATCAGCAACTATATCGGGATTCATTTCTTCGATATAGATCTGGTGGTTATCATCATCACACTCCTTTTGCTAATGGATGGAGAAACAGGCGCAGGCGTCTTCGCACTCAGCCAGGGACTCCTGATAGACGTCTATTCAGGAGGCCCGCTGGGGCTTTTTACACTCCTCTATTTGATGCTTTTCTTGAGTATTCATATCGGGTCCGGCCTTCTGGACATCCGCTCAGTAAAAGGCCAGGCGATCATCATCTTGCTCGCCGTCCTGTTAAAAGGGGGATTGTTGATTTCCTTCTTGTACATCTTTTCCCTCGAGATTCATATTTCATATTCTGTTTTCTGGGCGTTTGCCGGTTCAGGGGTGTGTTCGGGCCTTATGGGACCGTTGATTCTCCGCGTTTTTCATTGCGTGGGGACGCTGATAGCGGGTCCGATAGAGGATGATTCGGAAAACGGCATATGGATTTAAAGGTACAGGAAACTCTTTTATGAGAAGCTCGGGCTTTGATGCAGTCTCCATAGAGATTTTAAACAGACGGCTCAAGATAATCACCCTCTGTGTGATTGCTGCTTTTGTTGTCTTGGCGTCAAGACTGTGGTTTCTTCAGATACTCAACGGTCCGAGCTACAGGGACCAGTCCGACCATAACCGCATCCGTCTCCAGGATATCCCCCCTGCTCGGGGAAAGATCTTTGACCGCAACGGAGAGCTGCTTGTCGATAACCGGCCTTCTTATAATCTGTACATTATCCCCGAAGAGATCCAACATAGAGAACAACTTCTGGAGAGCCTCAGAAGGCTGATAGACCTTGATCCGGAGGAGGTGAAAACAAGGTTTGACAAGGCGTCTCGTCTGTATCCATTCAAACCCATTCTTGTCAAGAGAGATATGTCTCGTAAAGAACTGGCCATAATTGAAACGCAGCTCTTTGATTTGCCGGGTGTAGACATCCAACCACACCCACAACGATACTATATTCACAAAAGCTTCGCATCTCACCTGATCGGCTATTTGGGGGAAATCAGTGAAGAGCAGTTGAATAGCGGCGAATACAACGGCAACAAGGCAGGAGATCTCATAGGCAAGGACGGTGTGGAAAAAAAATGGCAGAAGGATTTGTTCGGGATCAGAGGAGGGGCCCAGGTGGAGAGGGATGCTGCCGGAAGAAACCTCAAAGTCATGTCCCGCAAACCAGCCACCCCCGGCCTAAACGTCTGGTTGACCATCGACAAGAACCTCCAGATGACCGCTGAGGCGGAGCTGGCTGAGAAGAGGGGGGCCATTGTGGCCTTGGACCCCAATAACGGAGAGATCCTTGCCTTTGCCAGCAGTCCCGCCTTTGATCCCAATGCCTTCATCGACGGGTTGGATAAGACGGAGTGGGAAAGGATCAACTCTACTGAGAGTACGCCGCTCCTGAACAGGGCCATTTCAGGTCAGTATTCCCCCGGCTCGATATTCAAGATGGTCGTGGCCATGGCGGCCCTGGAGGAGGGCGTCATTGATCCGGAAGAGGAGGTCTATTGTACGGGGACCTATCGGGTGGGAAGAAATGACGTCCGCAGCTGCTGGAAAAAGGGAGGGCACGGCAAGGTTTCTCTCTATGAAGCCATTGTGGGGTCTTGCGATGTCTATTTTTATAGATTAGGACAGCTCCTTGATGTGGACACCATCGCCCGATATTCAAAGACCTTTGGCCTTGGCAAGAAGACAGGCTTTGAAATCGGTTCTGAAAAGCCGGGGCTTGTTCCCACGAGTGAGTGGAAGCTCAAGAGCCGGCATGAGCCTTGGCAGGCAGGGGAGACCATTTCTCTGGCCATTGGACAGAGTTTTCTGCAGGTGACACCACTGCAGGCAGCGGGAATGATTTCCGCCATGTTTAATGGGGGCTATCTCTACCAGCCAAAGGCCGTCAAACGGGTAGGGAAGGATGAAACTAGCGTTTATGAGTTTACACCCACTTTGAAGGGACAAGTCAAGGCTAGCCCGGAAAACATGGAACTGATCAAGAGAGCCCTTATAGGTGTGGTCCATGAAACCCGGGGCAGCACCGGAAGGAGAGCCAGGGTCAAGGGAATCTCGGTTGCCGGAAAGACAGGTACAGTCCAGGTCGTGGGCCTCAAGAAGGCAGAGGCCCTTGAAGAAGAGGGTGAAATTCCAGTTAAATTTAGAGATCATGCCTGGTTCGTGGCCATTGCGCCCGCAGAGGATCCAGCTTTGGCGTTGGCGATCCTTGTGGAACATGCCGGAGAGGGGGGAAGTGGGGCTGCAGCCCCCATTGCCAAAGAGATGTTTGAAGCTTATTTAGGAAAAGAACAAGATGTTTGACAGACGGCTGCTTCAGAACTTTGACTGGATCTTGCTCCTTTTGTTGATCCTGATTGCAGGCATCAGCGTGGCGAATCTTTACAGTGCCACGGCCGCCATTAGAGATGCGGGGGGATCCCAAATCCTTGTAAAGCAGATCTACTGGTACCTCATCGGATTTTCAGTCCTTTTGTTGATGACCACCTTTGACTACCACCTTCTTGAGAGGCTTGCCTTCCCAGCCTATCTTCTCACCCTTTGCTTGTTGGTACTGGTGCTTCTCATAGGGGAGGTCCATTCGGGTTCTCAAAGGTGGTTGGAGTTCGGAGGGGTTCGTTTCCAGGTCTCCGAGCTGGCCAAGATTGTCCTCGTGCTAACACTCGCCAAGTACTTTAGTGAGCAGGGTATGGATAGGGCATCTCGACTGAGGGACTTATGGCAGCCTTTTCTTCTCATCGTTTTTCCATGTGTCTTGGTCGGCATAGAGCCCGATTTGGGGACTGCCCTGCTCTTAGCCATTGTCTCTTTCAGTATTATCCTGTTTACAAAGGTCCACAGGAATTCCCTGCTGATTCTTTTCGCTGCCTGTCTTTCCACGGCCCCTTTAATGTGGTTTTTTTTGTTTAAGGAATATCAGCAGCAGCGCATTTTGAGTTTTCTCAGTCCGAACGCAGACCCTCTGGGGGCAAGCTATCATGTCAACCAATCGAAAATCGCCATTGGATCCGGTCTTTTTCGGGGAAGGGGTTATTTAGAAGGGACGCAGACCCGGTTGCATTTTCTGCCGGAGCAACACACGGATTTTGTCTTTTCCGTCCTGGCTGAAGAATGGGGTTTCGTGGGGGGCGTGATTCTGCTTTTACTTTACCTCCTCTTGATCCTCTGGGGGATCAATATTGCCAAAAATTCCATGGATCGGTTTGGCGCCATTGTCGCTCTAGGCGTTATCGCCCTTGTCTTTTGGCAGCTATTCATCAATGTGGGTATGATCACAGGGCTGTTGCCTGTGGTGGGCATCCCTCTCGTTCTGCTGAGCTATGGGGGATCGTCGATCGTGGCCACCATGGCGGGGATGGGGCTGCTGATGAATATCAGTATGCGGCGCTTTATGTTTCAATAGTCTACCTGTTCTTTTTTCTTTTCTTCCCTACTGGATTTGAGCCTTGTCCCTCAGCGATTGGGCTTTGCCCCGCAGTTCCAGATAATCCTTGCGAAGGCGGGAGCTGGCTCGATGCATCTCGTCCATATAGGTTTGTTCCGCTTGTGAAACATGGCGTAACCCCAACAGGTCAAGACGCCCCCGGATTACTGCCCCGGCCGGCACCCTGACATGGCTCTGAAGAGTCGCTCGCATGATGATTGCTCCCATGCCGATCCACACGGAATCCTCGATCGTTGCGCTATAGAGCATAGACCTCATGGCTAGAAAACAATCCGCGCCAATAGTACAAGGGCCGTGGATGGCCACGCCATGGGCAATAGAGGTCCTGAGACCAACAGTGACCGATTCGCCTCCGTGGCTGTGGATGATGACCCCGTCCTGGATATTGACCGCTTCCTCAATGACGATACGCTCAACATGTCCATTCGACCCCCGTTCATCCGCACGAATTACCGATAAAGGGCCTATAAATACATTGGCTGCGATTTGGACGTTACCGATAATCTGGGCCGATGGATCGATGAGTGAAGATGGGTGGACCACAGGGTGATCGCCTGCAAGATTGGGACGAATATTGCTCAAAAAGGTTACCATAACGATCCTCCTTCCTGTCTTGAACCTCTGCTTATAGGTTATAATCTATCTTTGGTTCCGCTTTTCTGATTCCCTAAAACTCTATCCGCGAATGAAGCATAAGAAAATTGTTCCTGAGTGTCAAGAAGAGACAGGTCTCTTGTGTGCGACACGTCTTCTCGATATTGCGGACGAGGGATACGGTCATGTCGAAGCAGATACCGCGGGCGTTTATTGTTGGTTTAAAAATTGGGTTAAAGTGTTATAAAATGTTTGATATGGGGTAAAGTTGGTATGTTTCCCCTTCCGTCATGACGAGATCTTTCATGGGGTTGGAGTCTTTATTCTTTTTCGAATGTCCTAAAAAGA
The DNA here is from genome assembly GCA_964497115.1 of uncultured Desulfobacteraceae bacterium. Classification (GTDB taxonomy): domain Bacteria; phylum Desulfobacterota; class DSM-4660; order Desulfatiglandales; family HGW-15; genus JAFGFY01. The sequence continues at coordinate 9,643 of CAZCCX010000009.1, read as the reverse complement.
CTCCTCTGAAAAAGGGGGCGGTAGGGTACTTTGTGAAATTTTCTTCTTGAAATGAAAAAACCTGTGTGGTA
>CAZCCX010000009.1:6971-9562 GCA_964497115.1 uncultured Desulfobacteraceae bacterium | reverse complement strand
GTCAGTGGCCAATGCATCAAATGCTGGTTTGAAGAAATCGGAGTTTGCCATGAAGCAACGAAACCAAATCGATGCCTTTCTCGGTGCCGACACTGACTTTGAAGGAAAGCTGTCTTTCAAAGGCTCAGTTCGCATAGACGGCCGTTTCAAGGGCGAGATCCTCACCGACGGGACTCTGATCGTGGGCGAGACGGCTTCTCTGGAGAGCAATATACGAGTCTCTCATATCATTATCAGCGGAGAGGTTCGAGGGAATATCACGGCCTCTGATCGGATTGAGATAAATGCCCCGGGAAAGGTCTTTGGCAATATTGAGACCCCCACGTTGCTGATAGCGGAGGGTGTTGTCTTTGAAGGGAATTGCAGCATGCAAAAGACAAAGGAGCCAAAAGAGAAAAAAGTGGCTTCGATCAAGGATGTTGTAAAGGAATCATAGGAGGTTCCATCCCGGAAAGGTTACGACAAGAGGCCCCTTTCTATACAAATGGCATTGACAGCCTCTAATGTGATTGGTTGAGGATTACCTTTCTGGATGTCAAGAACATCGATCCCATTGATAGAAAATTCCCAGTAAATTAGGGACTTTAGTAAGCCATGGACATATATCCTAACATTACCGTATTCATTCAGATCGCCAATTTTCTTTTCCTTCTCTTTGTCCTCAACATAATCTTCTACAGACCTATTCGGAGAATATTGGGTCGGAGATCAGAGGAAGTGAGGGGCCTGCATGAGAGCATCGGGGGTTTCCGTGAGAAATCAGGTCAATACGGCAAAGACCTTGAAGAAAGCTACAAAGGGGCGAGGGGCGAGGGCTTCAAAGAAAAGGATAAGCTGAAGAAGGCGGGAACAAAAGTGGAAAAAGAGATCCTGCAGGAGGCGATCTCTTCAGCAGAGGCGAAGATCGGCAAGGCCAAAGATGAAATTGATCACAGTATGACGGGTGTCCGCCAATCGCTGGAAGATGAGTTGAATATGTTCTCAAAGGAACTTGCAGAGAAGATACTTGGGAGGAATGTTTGATGGGTCGAATGAAGACGACAGCTTCGAGATGGACCATCGTTATCCTCCTTTTTGCCTCGTTTTTTCTTCTCTTTAACGGTATGGCATTTGCGACCGGGGATGATTATGCGAACAGTCCCGAAGCGATTGAGGAAGGCGCCAATGGGGAAGGACATGGCGCAGATCGCACCGCTGATCTCATGGACTTGTTGGGTCGTTTTATGAATTTCACCATATTGGTGATCGTCCTTGTTGTGGTGGTAAAGAAATTCAGAGTCAAGGATATGCTGACGGCCCGAATCGATGAGATCAGGCAGAGGTTGGATGATCTAAGGACGGAAAAGGAAGAGACAGAAAGCAAATATCAGGAGGCCGAAAGGAAGCTCAGAGAGTTTGAAGGTGAGAAACAAGATATTATCGAGCAGTTCAAGAAAGAGGGGGAAGCGGAAAGGGAAAAGATTATTGCCGAAGCCCGACAAAGATCAGAACAGATTTTGAAGCAGGCCGAGTTGACCATCCAGCAAGAGATGCAATCGGCCAAGAAGAAACTGCGGGAAGGCGTGGTCGAGCTTGCAGCCCAAAGGGCCGGTGAGATCATGGCCAAAGAGATGACGGATAAAGACCAGGATCGACTGGTCAATGAATTCATAAAGAAGGTGGGGGACTTACATTGATCGGATCAAAGGTTTCCAAACGTTATGCCAAAGCCCTTTTTGGCCTGGGGCAAGAAGACGGCGACTTTGAACAATATGGCCGGGAGTTGTTTGAATTTGCAGAGTTCTTTCAAGATAATGAGGACTTTCGGAAGGTTGCGTCTAATCCCATCTTTGCCTTGGAGGACAGAAAGAAAATCCTGGAAATCGTATTAGAAAAGAGCAATTTCTCAGACTTGATGAAGAGTTTTCTTAATCTCCTGCTGGACAAGAACAGCATAGAGGCCATAGAGGCCATCGCGGATCACTATTCCGGGCTAGCGGACGCGGTATCCGGTGTCGCGAGGGCAGAGATCATTACGGCGATGCCTCTCAAAAACGAGGTTCTGGGAGGGATTGAGAAATCGCTTGAGGGATTGACCTCCAAGAAGATCAAGACGGAGATCAGGGAAGACAAAGACCTCATCGGAGGGATCGTCGTCAGGATCGGCGATCTGGTCCTAGACGGGAGTCTCCGGGCGCAACTTGAAGGGCTTAAAGAATCTTTTTAATAAGGGGTGAATAGAACCGATGGAGATTAGAGCAGAAGAAATAAGTCAGATTATCAGAGGCCAGATTAAAGATTATGAGAAAAAGGTGGAAGTGAGCGAGACCGGAACCGTGCTTTCCGTTGGTGACGGGGTTGCTCGTGTCTATGGTGTTCAGAAGGCCATGGCCATGGAGATGCTGGAGTTCTCCGGCGGAATCTACGGTCTCTGCCTCAATCTGGAGGAGGATAATGTCGGTGTCGCGATTATGGGTGACGATACCCAGATCAAGGAAGGAGACACGGTCAAGAGAACCGGGCGTATTGCGGAAATTCCCGTGGGTGAGGCGGTCCTCGGGCGCGTAATCGATGCAGTGGGCAATCCCCTTGACGGCAAAGGCCCCCTCAAT
>CAZCCX010000009.1:0-6961 GCA_964497115.1 uncultured Desulfobacteraceae bacterium | reverse complement strand
TGCCACCGAGTTCCGCAGAGTGGAGATGGTGGCCCCGGGCGTTATCCAGCGTCAGCCTGTGTCTGAGCCCATGTACACGGGCAGCAAGGCCATCGATGCCATGACTCCCATCGGAAGAGGGCAGCGGGAGTTGATCATTGGAGACCGCCAGATCGGTAAGACCGCCGTGTGCGTGGACGCGATTCTCAACCAGAAAGATACGGATATCTATTGCATTTACGTGGCCATAGGACAAAAAATATCCACCGTGGCACAGGTGGTGGACATTCTTGAGAGAAACGGCGCCATGGCGTACACCACCGTGGTCTCTGCCTGCGCCAGCGACCCTGCAACACAGCAATTCCTCGCCCCTTATTCCGGTTGCTCCATTGGTGAATATTATCGCGACAATGGCAAGCACGCCCTGATCATCTATGATGATCTCTCCAAGCAGGCCGTCGCATACCGGCAGATCTCTTTGCTGCTTAGACGGCCGCCGGGACGAGAGGCCTTCCCCGGGGATATCTTTTACAACCACTCCAGGCTCTTGGAGCGGGCAGCCAAAGTCAACGACGAATTGGGGGCCGGGTCTTTGACGGCGTTGCCCATTATTGAGACCCAGGCGGGAGACGTCTCCGCGTATATTCCCACCAACGTGATCTCCATTACCGACGGTCAGGTCTATCTTGAGCCGGGTCTCTTCTTCTCAGGCGTTCGTCCCGCCATCAATGTGGGACTGTCGGTCTCCAGGGTCGGCGGTGCTGCGCAGACAAAGGCCATGAGGAAGGTGGCAGGGACCCTTAAACTGGATATGGCACAATTCAGGGAACTGGAGGCCTTTGCTCAGTTCGGCAGTGATCTGGATAAGGCCACGCAGCGCCAACTGGAGCGTGGTCGGCGGTTGGTGGAAGTGCTCAAACAACCCCAGTACAAACCCATGTCGGTTGAGAAAGAGATCGCGATCCTTTTTGCCGGGGCCTACGGTTATCTGGATGATTGCCCCGTGGCCTCGGTCAGTGAATATGAAACGCAGATGATCGAATTCATGGAGAGCAAGCATGCCGACATTTTAACTGAGCTTAAAGAAAAGGGCGACATCAGCGATGAGTTGGAAGGGAAAATGAAAAAGGCGCTGGATGATTTTAAGGGCGTTTTTCAACCGTCAGCTGCTTAATGTTCTACCATCTAATATCAGTACACCCTTTTAGACTTGCGCCTTGATCCCAGAGAGCATGGGAGGGGGCCGATATGAGTCGGGCGGGTGGTCGTGGAGAAATGGAATAAATGGCGAGCCTGAGAGATATACTTCGGAAAATCGGCGCTGTTAAAAACACCATGCAGATTACCAGAGCCATGAATATGGTGGCTGCTTCGAAACTGCGAAGTACACAAGGGAAAATGGAGAGCTTCAAGCCCTATGCCGGGAAGTTTGCCGAGGTGCTCGGGAATCTCGCCAGCCGCATTGACCCGGATATCCATCCATTGCTGGTTAGAAAAGAGCAGGTCTCAAGGATTGAACTCCTCCATTTCACGGCCGACAGGGGGCTGTGCGGGAGTTTTAATGTCAACACGATCAATGTGGCAGTGAAATGGGTCAAGGAACAACGAGCGCAGGAAAGAGATTGCAGCCTGACCCTGGTGGGAAAAAAGGGACGTGACTATTTCAAAAAGAGGGGTTATCCCATCACGGCCTCCCACACGAACATCTATGGGACCGCGGATATGCCTTTCATCAATCAGATGACCCGGGAATTCACCATAAGATATCTCAGTGATGAAGTCGACGAAGTCTACATGATCTATACGCGTTTTCTGGGTATGGCGAAACAGGAACCGACCCTGGTCAAATTGCTTCCCATAGAACCCCCGCAGACCGGGGAGGAGACACAGGGAGGTGCATCGGAATATCTTTGTGAACCGGGGGCGGAGGAACTCATGGTGGAGTTGCTGCCCAAGCATATGAGTGTCCAGATATTCAATGCTTTTCTCCAGAATGAGGTCAGCGAGCACGCGGCCAGGATGACGGCCATGGATAATGCGACCAAGAATTGCGGTGAACTGGTTGAGAATCTCACCCTGGTCTATAATAAGGCCCGACAGGCGGCCATTACAGCGGAATTGATGGATATCGTTGGTGGCGCCGAGGCCATAAAAGAAGCATAGCGAATAAGAGGCGAAATCCTCAATTAAGGAGGTCTTGACTTTATTATGAACGAGGGCAAAGTAGTTCAGGTTTTGGGTCCCGTGGTGGACGTTGAGTTTTCTGAAGGAGAACTTCCGGCGATTTTTACGGCGCTGCATATTACAAACCCGACCATCGATGATACCGAGGACAATCTGGTGGTGGAAGTCGCCCTGCACCTGGGCGATAACGTGGTCCGATGTATTGCCATGGATGTGACGGACGGTCTTGTGCGGGGAATGACGGCAAAGAATACGGGGAATCCCATCCTCATGCCTGCCGGAGATCCCACTCTCGGCCGCGTGATGAACGTGGTGGGAAGACCGGTGGACGGGCTTGGTCCCATAGAGGCGACGGAGTATCGCCCCATTCACCGCCATGCCCCGGAACTCACGGAACAGGACACCTCGGTTAATGTCCTGGAGACCGGAGTCAAGGTCATCGATCTCCTGGTCCCATTCCCCCGTGGCGGGAAAATGGGGATGTTCGGTGGTGCCGGTGTGGGCAAGACCGTGGTCATGATGGAGATGATCCACAACATCGCCATGGAGCACGGTGGTATCAGTGTTTTTGCCGGTGTCGGAGAGAGGACAAGAGAAGGAAACGACCTTTATCTGGAGATGAAGGAGTCGGGTGTCCTTCCAAAGGCCGCACTGATCTATGGCCAGATGACGGAACCCCCCGGCGCCAGGGCAAGAGTGGCCCTGTCGGCCTTGACCGCGGCCGAGTATTACCGGGATGATAAAGGACAGGATGTGCTCCTTTTTGTAGATAATATATTCAGGTTTACACAGGCGGGATCCGAGGTCTCCGCCCTTCTGGGACGAATTCCCTCTGCTGTGGGTTATCAGCCGACCCTGGGGACAGACCTGGGTGAGCTTCAGGAACGGATTACTTCTACGACCAAAGGATCAATCACATCTGTCCAGTGTGTCTATGTGCCTGCCGATGACTTGACGGACCCGGCCCCGGCCACCACCTTTGCCCATCTGGATGGGACAGTGGTCCTCTCACGTGCCCTCACCGAGATGGGGATTTATCCTGCTGTGGAACCTCTGGACTCAACGTCTCGGATCTTGGACCCCAATTATGTGGGCGAGGAACACTATCAGGTATCAAGACAGGTTCAGCAGATTCTTCAGAAATATAAAGACCTTCAGGATATCATTGCCATCCTGGGTATGGATGAGCTCTCTGACGAAGATAAACTGACAGTGGCTCGAGCCCGAAGAATCCAGAGATTCCTGTCCCAACCTTTCCACGTGGCCGAGGTGTTTACCGGAACAAAGGGGAAGTATGTACCGGTGGCAGAGACGGTAAAAGGATTCAAGGAAATCATTGAGGGTAAACATGATGATCTGCCTGAGGCGGCCTTCTATATGGTGGGAACCATAGAGGAGGCACAGGAAAGGGCAGAGAAAATAGCTGGAGAAGGCGAATAGAGGTTGTTGACCTATGGGAAGATTATACCTGGAAGTGGTGACACCCGAAAGGGTCCTGGTGAGTCAGGAGGTGGATGCGGTGGTTGCACCGGGGACTGAAGGAGAGTTCGGTGTATTGCCGGGTCATGTACTCTTCCTGTCAGGCATAGTCCCAGGAGAGCTTCGATACACGTCCGGATCTGTTGAGGACTCCATGGTCGTAACAACCGGTTTTGCCGAGGTGTCAAACGACAAAGTCTCTGTGCTGGTGGATGCGGCCGAAAAGACCAGTGAAATCGATATGGAGAGAGCACGACAGGCTATTGAAAGGGCTAGAGCACGATTGGCGAAAGAACGAGGGAGTGAAGATGTCGATTTCATCAGGGCAGAATTTGCTTTAAAAAGAGCTATAGCCCGAGTGAATGCCGTTGATAAAACCGCATAATCTATTAAAAATCTGTTAGTTAGTAAGAAGAGAAGGCAAGCCGCTGGCTTGCCTTTTTTGTTGCTTTTTCCAGGGCTACAAGATAGAATGCGAACATTAGGGTTTTAATATAGATGTAACATATCGAATTTTTTGACATTTTAGCATGGGTGTCTGGGCTGGTATGGAGATGTTAGAAGAAACAGATCAATTCCAGGTACTCGGAGAAAAGGTCGATGCTCTCATCGCGTATACCGCATCGTTGAAACAGGAAAATGAGCGGTTGGTTGAGAAGATCCATATTGAAGTAGAAAAGACCAGTGAACTCATGAATGAAATTGAGTGTTTTGAGGCAGCAAGGATCAACGTCAAGCAGAGAGTCGCGACCCTATTGGAGAGAATTGAGCAAGCGGACGCTTAGTGCCAAGGAGAGAGGAATTTGGTGCAGCCTTTAAAGGTCAGAATCCTTGATCACGAATATCTCATCAAGAGTGAGGAGAGTGAGGAACAGGTCCGTAGAATAGCCGAATATGTAAATGACAAGTTGCTGGAGGCCATGACGAACACAAGAGGGCTATCTGAGAAAAAGACGACTATATTGGCTGCTCTTGATATTGCCAGTGAGTATTTTCAACTGCAAAAAGAGCGGGATGATCTGGTTGCCCGCTTGAGGGAACGAACGAAAGCATTGATTCGGAGCATTGATTCCGTTATGGGTTGAAGATTCCGGCCATTCCGTTTAGCAAACAGGGATGGTTTCTTGGGCGTGACGAATAGAGGATGGAAATCTCATTTGGGTGAGCTCGGGACGCAAGGACTATTTGGGAGACATTGAGGACTAATCGCACCAGAATAAATGATATACAATATGACCTGTTTTGTTAAAATAGGCAAAATTTAATTAAATATTCTATGCCAGGGCGCGTTGATTATATATCTTTAAGACTCGGGAACCATCTTCAGGCCAACATGACACATATCGGCCTCCTGTCTTAATTGTTTCCACGCTTGGGCAGCGTTAGTTCCCCAACCCATTCTACTTCTCTTACCCCAACTCAAATCGTTTGGTGAATCTATACCATGATAGCATAGGGCCCTTCTAACGGATTCCGGACCCGGCGGAAGTAATAGAAAACCATTCATCGGTCTTGTGATATGAATCCTGAGTTTTTTCACTTTAACCCTCTATACCGATTGAGATCATTGGCAAATCATTCAAACGAACGTTCAGCCGTGATGATGTAAGAAAGGTGATTTAACATGACAACAAACATATTTTTGATTCAAGTGATAGGCGCCCTGGCTGGTGGGAGCATCCTGGGCGCTGTCATTGGGTTTCTGGTCCTCAAAAGGACCGGAAGAGGCGAGATTGAGTCTGCAAAAAAATATAAGGAGAAGACCATCAATGAGGCCCACAGACAGGCTAAGACCATAAAGAAGGAGGCTCTGGTTCGGGCGAAAGACAACTTGTATCAGATGAAGGTGGAGTTTGAAGAGGAGACCAAAGAGAAAAGAGAGCAATTACTGGCTCTTGAAAAACGTCTGTATCATAAGGAAGAGATTCTAGATAAGAAGAGTGAACAATATGAAAGGAAAGAAAGCGCTATTGTGGCGAAAGAAAAGAACGCAATAAGAATCGAAGAAAGTCTACTCAAGAACAAAAAGGACCTTGACGGACTTCTTGCCGAGCAGCAACGTGAATTGGAGAGATTGGCAGGCATATCGAGTCGAGAAGCAAAAGAGCTGCTCATGAAAAGCATGGAGTCTGATGCAAGACATGAGGCGACAAAACTCATTCGTCGCATCGACAGCGAGGCAAGAGAGACGGCTAAACGCAAGGCACAGGAGACTCTCGGCCTGGCCATCAAGAGATATGCCGGGGAATACGTGGCCGAGAAGACCGTATCTGTTGTCAATTTGCCCAATGATGAAATGAAGGGGCGAATCATTGGCCGGGAAGGACGCAATATCAGGGCCATTGAAGCCGCGACTGGTGTGGATCTCATCATTGATGATACACCCGAAGCCGTCGTATTATCGGGGTTCAATCCGGTCCGCCGTGAGGTAGCCAGGATCTCCCTAGAGAGACTCATGGATGACGGAAGAATTCATCCGGCTCGAATTGAAGAGATTGTGAACAAGGTCAGTAAAGAAATTGAGACGAGCATTAAAGAGGCTGGAGAACAGGCCACTTTCGATGTGGGTGTACACGGAATTCATTCGGAACTCGTCAAGCTCATTGGGCGGTTGAAATATCGCTCCAGTTACGCACAGAATGTACTTCAACACTCCAGAGAGGTCAGCTTTCTCTGTGGTGTGATGGCATCAGAGCTTGGGTTGAACGTGAAAAGGGCCAGAAGAGCAGGTCTCCTTCATGATATCGGGAAGGCCGTGGATCACGAAGTAGAAGGCCCCCATGCCTTGATTGGCGCGGATCTGGCCAAGAAATACGGGGAGTCCAATGAGGTGATTCATGCCATCGCTGCCCATCATGAGGAAGTCCCCCCGGGATCCACTCTGGCCATTCTGGTTCAGGCAGCCGATACCCTATCGGGTGCCAGGCCGGGAGCGCGTCAGGAAATGCTGGAGTCTTATGTGAAGAGATTGGAGGACCTGGAAAAGATTGCCATGTCTTTCAAGGGTGTGAGTAAATCCTATGCCATTCAAGCAGGTCGTGAGATCAGAATCATGGTCGAAGGGGAGTCTGTGGGTGACAATCAGGCCTTTACACTCGCACGTGACATTGCTATGAAGATAGAGAAGGAACTGACCTATCCCGGGCAAATAAAAGTCACAGTCATACGGGAAACCAGGGCGGTGGATTATGCCAAGTAGGGCATTTATCATTCGCCAGTGAACAATGCTCAATGATCGATGACCCGTGAGGGAGTCCCTGACGATGAAGACTCTATTCAATAAAAGGGGAGACCCTGTTGCCTACATATTGGATGATTA
>CAZCCX010000008.1:0-19378 GCA_964497115.1 uncultured Desulfobacteraceae bacterium | reverse complement strand
CCCCATCTTCGGAACAAAAGGGTCTCTGGACAGGCACATACGAGGTCTGTCGCTTAAACAGACCTGTTCTGTAGGGCTGCTGCCATATATGCAAAAATGAGGTGCCGTTCCACTACCTCCAGACAAATGGTTTGAGTTTGAAAAGAGCCCCCCCCCAGACCCCTGAGTATCGGCACCGCTTTTGGACAAGAGTGTCATTTTATATTGAACAAAAAACTTTAGCTCATTCTCTTCCTATCTCCCCTCAAACGCTTCCCTGTATATACCCTCAACCACGGAGATCGTCATGGGGCGCGGATTGTTGGCCATGGGGACGGCCACCTTCATGGCGCCCTCCGCCATCTCGGGAATCTTCTCTTCCGGGATGTTCAAATCTTTGAGGCTCTGGGGTATGCCTATATCGGCGGAAAGTTGAAAGACGGTATTGGCCACAGAGGCTGCGGTCTCTCGATCCGTTGAAAACTCATCTCCTTCACCCATGGCCATGGTGATCATGGCGAATTTGTCTAAATCCCCTGGATAATTGTATTCGAGTACGTAGGGGAGCATCACAGCGTTTGCAACCCCGTGGGGGATATCAAACAGGGCTCCAAGAGGATAGGCCAGGGCGTGGACCGCACCGACACCTGCCATGGCAAGCCCCAAGCCGGCCAGATAACTTCCCTGCGTCATGCCTTCTCGAAAGGCATAGTTTTTGCCGTTGAATACCGCTCCCCTCAAGCTCGAAGCGATGATCTCGATGGCCTCCATGGAGATCGGTTCACTGATGAAGTGGGCTCGAAGAGACGTGAAAGACTCGATGGCATGGGTCAAGGCGTCCATACCCGTATAGGCGGTCACTTCAGGGGAAAGTCCGAGGGTGAGTTCCGGGTCAAGAATAGCGGTATGGGGGTAGAGATATGGGCTGTTGATTCCACCTTTGGTCTTTGTCTCTCGCATGGTGAACACAGAAGTAAAGGTCACTTCACTTCCTGTGCCCGCAGTGGTCGGGACCATGATCGAGGGCAGCCCCGCTTTCTTCACAAGGCCGAGACCGATGTAGTCCACAGCTTTTCCGTCGTTCTTTGCCAATACGGAGATGGCTTTGGCGACATCCATGGTGCTGCCTCCGCCCAGGCCAATGACACAGCCCACCTTTTCAGCTCTGGCCAATGAAGCGCCATTGTCAGCAATGGTCGGGGATGGCTCAGGGGTCACCTCGGAATAGAGGATGCCCTTTACCCTGTTCTTCTTAAGCACTTCCTGCACCTGTGAGCAGATGCCTGTGCATGACAAGGCGTGGTCCATCACCAGGAGCACCCTGGTGGCTCTTAATGCCTTGCATTCTTCTCCGATCTGACCAAGGGATCCTGCCCCGAAAATAGTCTTTTTGACGCCTTCTACGGTGAATGAATTGTCCATCTGAGACTCCAAAAAAATGAGTGAGTTAAGATGAAGAATTAACCCAATAATCGAAATATATCAAGCAATAAAATCGCTACGCGATTTTATACAACTTCCGCCAAAGGGAGGAATCACAGGAAAGAAATTCCTACACCGACAAGCTTCAAGCCCTCTCGATAGCTCGATAGGCAGGCATATGTGACCCCTGGAATTCTCGAATCCTTAAACCCTTTGGAACATATTTTTGAAGAACATTATGGATTTTTCTGAATATATAATTATAATAAGAGACCACTGATTTCTTTGATATTTATCTGATTTACAGGAGGTTTTAGCCAATTGAACCCATTTTATAAAAATCTTGCCCTCTGGTTGGTTATTGGTTTGATGATGCTTATGCTGCTAAATGTATTCAATCAACCGGATTCGGGCAGGGAGAGTCTCAGCTACAGTGAATTCATGAGCATGGTGGAGAGCGGGAACGTCACGGATGTGACCATTCAGGGTGAAAACATCACCGGAAGATCCGCCCAGGGGGATTTCAGGACCTATGCCCCTGAGGACCCTGATCTGATCAAATCACTGAGGAACACGGGAGTGAGGATATCAGTTGAGCCTCGAGAAGATTCGCCTTGGTTTCAAGTCTTTCTCTCCTGGGTTCCCATGCTTTTATTGATCGGCGTCTGGATCTTTTTTATGCGCCAGATGCAGTCAGGTGGTGGAAAGGCCCTGTCTTTTGGAAAGAGCCGTGCAAGACTCATGACGGAATCTCAGCAGAAGATTACCTTTGACGATGTGGCGGGTATTGATGAGGCCAAAGAAGAATTACAGGAGACCATTGATTTCCTGCGTGAGCCCAAGAAATTCACTCGTCTTGGCGGGAGAATTCCTAAGGGCGTGCTCCTGGTGGGGGTCCCGGGAACGGGCAAGACACTTCTGGCGAGGGCCATCGCGGGTGAGGCAGGTGTCCCTTTTTTCAGTATCAGCGGGTCGGATTTTGTGGAGATGTTTGTGGGGGTAGGCGCCTCAAGGGTCAGAGACCTTTTTCTCCAAGGCAAAAAGAACGCGCCATGCATCATATTCATGGATGAGATCGACGCAGTGGGTCGCCATCGTGGGGCAGGACTCGGAGGAGGACATGATGAGAGAGAGCAGACTTTGAATCAACTCCTTGTGGAGATGGACGGATTTGAGTCCAATGAAGGCGTTATCCTTATCTCCGCAACCAACAGACCCGATGTCCTTGACCCCGCTCTGTTGAGGCCTGGGCGGTTCGATAGGCAAGTGGTCGTGCCTGTCCCGGATATCAAGGGAAGGGAGCAAATTTTCAAAGTTCATGTCAAAAAAACGATTTTGGGAAATGGTGTGGACCTTTCAGTGCTCGCTAGAGGAACCCCGGGATTTACAGGCGCAGACATTGAAAATATGGTGAATGAGGCGGCACTCTTGGCTGCGCGGCGCGGAAAAGACAGCGTAGAGATGGTTGAACTTGAAGACTCCAAGGACAAGGTCATGATGGGCACCGAGCGCAGGAGTATGATCATCAGTGAGGATGAGAAGAAGACCACAGCCTATCACGAGGCGGGACATGCACTTGTGAGCAGACTCCTTCCAGATACAGACCCCATTCACAAGGTGACGATTATCCCGAGGGGCCTGGCCCTTGGTCTGACCCAGCAGCTTCCCGTGGATGAAAAGCATACCTATCCCAAAGACTATCTGATTAATAACATACGCACATTGATGGGGGGTAGGGTTGCGGAGGAAATCGTGCTGAACATCCAAACGACTGGGGCGGGGAACGATATTGAAAAGGCCTCTGATCTGGCTAGAAGGATGGTCTGTGACTATGGTATGAGCGAGAAGTTGGGCCCTTTGAGCTTTGGAAAGAGAGAGGAACAGATCTTCCTGGGTAGAGAGATCGCGCAGCACAGGGACTATAGTGAAGATACAGCCCGAAAGATCGATGAGGAGGTCAGGAGTATTGTAAACGGCGCCTATGACAAGGCCACTCAGCTTATTAAAGACAACATAGACACCCTCCACAAGCTGGCTGAGGCCCTTCTGGAGAGAGAGACTCTGGATGGTGAAGAAATCGAGAAGATCATGGAAGGAGAGAAGAAGCTTGAAGGAGATGGAGGGGAGGCCCTACCATCTTGAACAAACAGACCTTTTCCTTGAATTGGCCGGGCCATAGTCTTGATCTAGGAAAGCGGACGCACGTTATGGGAGTCATAAATGTGACTCCCGATTCATTTTCAGATGGGGGGCTCTATTTTCAAAAAGAAACGGCTATTGAACATGGACTTCGCTTGGCGCAGGATGGGGCCGACATCATTGATGTGGGTGGGGAGTCCACCAGACCCTTTTCTGAAGAAGTCTCTCTTCAGGAAGAACTGGATCGCGTTGTTCCCGTAGTTGAAGCCTTGAGCAGGGCGTTGCAGGTTCCTATAAGCATCGATACGTGTAAGGCGGAAGTTGCTCGGCAGGCTTTAGAGGCCGGGGCCTCAATCATCAATGATATCAGTGCACTCCGGTTTGACCCAGACATTACTTCTGTTGCGGCGGAGGCCGGTATCCCAGTGATTCTTATGCATATGCAGGGGACGCCGGGCAATATGCAGAAAAATCCCTTCTATCAGAATCTTATTCCTGAGATACTGGATTTTCTGAGGCTGGCTGTGGATCGTGCTGTGTCAGGAGGAATCAAGAATGATATGATCATTGTCGACCCGGGAATCGGTTTTGGAAAGACCGTTGAACATAACCTGGAGATCATAAGGGAGCTTGGTCAGTTCTGTGTTTTGGGTCGACCTGTCTTATTGGGCACCTCCAACAAGACCTTTATAGGACGCCTTCTCAACAAAGAGCCCCATGAGCGGGATACGGGGACCATGGCGACCGTCGCGGCAGGGGTGTTGAACGGGGCGGACATTGTCAGGGTTCACAACGTGAAGAAGGCTGTGGAGACGGTTAAGATTGTTGACGCCATTAAGACGGGGAAGGGTTGATAAGAAATGGTTCTTTTTCCGCTGAGCGTCGTTCTCCGCGGGTTTCCACCTGCGACGCACTTATCTGTGCGCCTCGGCGAAAACCCTTGTGCGGCCTAGCTCAGCGAATAAACTCCTCATTTCTGAATGCCCACAAGTTATCGTCTACAATATACTTTGATCCTACGTGCCGGATGTCATACAAGTGTTTTCGGTACGAGCCAGGGCTGAGTCTTTATTCGGGAGAATGTCAGTTAGTTCATGGCCAGAACTATGGGGTTGATATGAAAGAGAGGGACTATGTTACTCTGTATTGATATAGGAAATACCAATACGGTTCTGGGAGTGGGTGACAAAGACCAAATCCTGGAGCACTGGAGAATTAGGACGGAGACCGATGCCACCACGGATGAGTTGGGCATTCTCCTCGCTAGCCTTTTCAACACTTCCGAGAGGAGTGTAGGTGATATTAGCGATATCATTATTTCCTGTGTGGTTCCTCCTCTCTTGAATGCCTTTGAGGGGCTTTGCCGCCGCTATTTCAACGTGAAGCCCATGATTGTGGGCCCCGGCTTGAAGACGGGCATGCCCATACACTATGATAATCCAAAGGAGGTGGGGGCCGACAGGATTGTTAATGCCGTAGCCGCCTATGAAAGACATCATACGGCTCTCATTATCATTGATTTCGGCACAGCCACCACGTTTGACTGTGTATCGGAAGAGGGCGCCTATATCGGGGGCGCCATCGCCCCTGGGGTGACTGTTTCCTGCGAAGGGCTGTTTCAGAAGGCGTCCAAACTGCCAAGGGTAGAGATATTCGCCAAACCAAAGAATGTCATTACCAAAGATACGATTAGCGCCATGAATTCCGGTATTGTCTACGGATATACAGGCCTGGTGGATGGCATCGTAAAGCGGATGAAGAAAGAAGCGGGATACGACATGACTGTCGTGGCCACAGGAGGGCTCGCTCCGTTGATCTGTGAAGAATCGGAGACCATTGAACACGTGGAGGAATTCCTGACCCTTGAAGGTTTGATGCTTATTTTCAAAAGGAACTGCTGACGTCTTGAAACCCCCTCGACTCAGAAAAGGCGACCCCATAGGCATTATTGCCCCGGCCGGTCCTGTCGACCCTTCCGAGCTTGAGCCAGCCATAGGTCTCCTGGAATCATTTGGTCATAGGACGATATCCGCCAATCGGCTGTATGACAGAAGCGGGTATCTGGCCGGAGATGATGAGGTCCGCCTCGAGGCCCTTCATGCCATGTTTGAAGATAAGGAGATCAAGGCCATTCTCTGTGCCCGCGGGGGTTATGGAACCCTTAGAATCCTGGATCGGATCGACTTTGAACTGATTCGAGACCACCCAAAGATTATTGTTGGCTACAGCGACATTACAGCGCTTCTGTTGTCTATTTACAGGCATACCGGGCTTGTCACCTTCCATGGCCCGGTTGTCAGAGAATTCCCGAAAAACCGGGAGCAAAACCTGAACGCCATCCTGGAACTCGTCCGCGGCGAGACTCTTCCGAGATTAGATTTAACGAATGGGGACGCTCTTAGACAGGGGAAAGGGACAGGGATACTCCTGGGAGGGAACCTAAGCATTATTACCAGTCTTATCGGGACAACTTTTTTGCCATCCCTCAAGGGAACCATCGTGTTCATCGAAGAACGGGATGAACCTCTTTACCGGATCGACAGGATGCTGACCCATTTGAGATTGAGCGGCGTTTTTAACGGCATTCACGGGCTTGTGGCTGGTCGATTTGAAGCATGTGGAGATATGGACGCCATAAACGGACTTCTTCTGGATACTGTGGCGAATCAAGACATCCCTGTGATGACCGGACTTCCGGTGGGACATGGCCAGGAGAGTATCACGTTGCCGCTTGGTCTGGAGGTAAGCATCGACACCGATCAAATGGCCCTTTCCTTCGCAGAATCCTGTGTCAATGAATCATTGATAGAATGAAAAGACTCAAAGATTCATGATTTGAAGGGTTCAATCAGGCAATGTTTTTGATAGGGGCTGACTTTTAACTTTCTGTAATTCCAAAATGTTTCAGTTAGTACTAATTCCTTTCGTTCTCTTAAACCCTTGCGAAGGCCCCACCCTCATGGTGATGTCTTCTTTGAAAGATCGGAGTAAGAGGGATTTTTGTTGAATAAATCGAGCTGCCGATGTAAAGAAAAGAACACGCGTTTCTTCGTAGATTCCTTATAGCTGATGCAGAACCGTACATGCTGGAATCTTACTCGATGAGGATGAGCTATGAAATATCTCCTATTTGTTCTTCTGATCCTAACAGCCTTGAGCGGGACCGCTTTCGCAGATGATGCAACCCCGGTACGAGATAATCTGGAGAGCAAACTCAACGTCGTGCTTGATGTCATGGGGCAAAAAGATCTTGATTTCAATACAAAGCAGGATAGGGTGGTGGGAATCGTGGAGCCGTTGTTTGATTTTGCCCTGATGTCCTACTACGCCTTAGGAAAAACAAACTGGAGCGGCCTGAGCAGTGAAGATAGGAAACGGTTCACCGAACTTTTTACACAACGACTAAAAGATTCCTATCTTGCCGATATAGATCAATATGCCAATGTTGAGGTCACTTTTGAAACGCCGATACAGGATAAGGACAAGATTGAAATTCCAACGCACATCGTCGCCGAGGACGGCAACATCTCCGTCATATACAGGTTCAAAAAGAGAGAGAACAAATGGAGGATCTATGATCTAGAGATTGAGGGTCTCAGCATTATCGGTTGGTATAGATCACAGTTTAATGACACCCTGCAAAGCGGGACCATTGAGGAACTCCTAACGAAGCTGGAAGAGATGGAATCCATCCAATAATTCCCTGCCTAACGAGCCGCTATCATGAAGAAAACCCATTCCTTAACTGAAGGATTTATTGACAAGGTGATCCTTGGGTGGCCTCGTCTTGTCATCGTGTGTCTGTTTGTCGTGATTTCCTTTCTCGGGTATCATTCAAAGGATTTCAGACTTGATGCATCTTCGGAGACGCTGGTGATGGAGGGGGATGAAGACCTAAAGTATTCACGCCTCATAAGTTCCCGATACGATGCGTCCGACTATCTGGTTGTAACGTATGCCCCGAAAGAGGACTTGTTCTCAGAGAAAACGCTGAATAGACTCGGCCAACTGGAGGAGGAGCTGGAAAAACTCGAAGGCGTGGAATCGGTTCTTTCTATACTCAACGTCCCGCTCTTGGAGAGCCCACCGGTCCCTGTAAAGGAATTGGCTTCCAACATCAAGACCCTGGAATCCCCGAAGGTTGACCTGGAGTTGGCCCGAAAGGAATTTAGGAATAGCCCTTTTTACAGCAATCTGCTGGTCAGTTCGGATCTCAAAACAACCGCACTTTATCTCTCCCTTCCAGAGGATCAGATATACGAAGATCTTCTTTCCCGCCGAAACCGTCTTCGTGAAAAACAGATCACTCAGGGTCTTACCAAGGTAGAGACCGCTGAATTTGAAACCGTCTCGAAAGAGTTGCAGCAACATAGGGATCAGATGAGGAATTCTGTTCATCAAACGATCTTGGCTATACGCGGGACCATGGAGCCATACCGACAGAATGCCGATCTTTTTCTTGGCGGTGTCAGCATGATTGCAGACGATTTGATCAGTTTTGTAAAAAGTGACTTGAGGGTCTTTGGCGTTGGCATATTCTGCTTCCTTATCATTGCCCTTGGTGTTATTTTTAGAAGATTTCGTTGGATTGTTTTGCCCATGTTTTGCTGTGCCCTTTCCGTCCTGTGCATGGTTGGGATTCTGGGGCTTTTCGGATGGGAGGTCACGGTCATCTCCTCTAACTTTGTTTCGCTCCAACTTATTATTACCATGGCCATTGCTATTCATTTGATCGTCAGATATCGGGAACTCCGCAGCATGAATCCCGAAACCGAAAACCGGGCCCTGATCCTGGAAACCGTACGCCTGAAACTTCAACCCTGCCTTTTTGCCGCACTGACGACCATCGCCGGTTTCGGGTCGTTGCTCTTCTCCAATATCAAACCGGTCATCAACTTTGGATGGATGATGACTGCCGGTATTGTCGTTTCTTTGATTCTTACCTTCCTTCTGTTTCCGTCTGCTCTTATGCTGTTGAAAGTTGAACGCCCACGGAAAACCGGCAACTCAAATTTCTCCTTTCTCCCGTTACTCTCAAGGTTTACGGAAAAACACGGCATCTTGATTCTTATTGTCAGCTTTGTCACCCTTGTCTTGAGCGGCGTAGGCATATCAAAGTTGAGAGTTGAAAATGCCTTTATCGATTACTTTAAAGAATCTAGCGAGATCTACCAGGGCATGAAAGTGATCGATCAGAAGCTGGGGGGAACCACCCCTCTGGATGTCATTGTTGACCTGGATCAACCCAATGCCGAAACACCGGCCCAACCCATTGAATTCGATGGGGAAGATGATGAGTTTTTTGATGAATCTGATGAATTCGAGGATGTGGGTAACGACCAAAAGTATTGGTTTACTGAAAGCAAGATGGAGAAGATCTCAAGAATTCATGACTATCTCCAGGGTTTGCCGGAAGTCGGCAAGGTGGTTTCTCTTGGCACGATGTTGGCGATTGCCGAACGATTAAACGACGGGAAACCTCTGGATGGTTTTCAGATGGCCCTTTTGTATGAAAAAGTACCCGAGAAATATAGAGCCTTACTGCTCGAGCCATATGTATCCATAGAAAATGACCAGGTCCGATTCTGGGCCCGCATCAAGGATTCCGAAGAGACACTAAAACGGAATGAATTCTTGAAAAAGGTCCGGTATGAGCTGATCGATCAACTGGAGTTAAAGGAAGATCAGGTCCGTTTAAGCGGGATGCTGGTCCTTTACAATAATATGCTTCAGAGCCTGTTCAGCTCCCAAATCCTGACCATCGGGATTGTGGTTGTCGTATTAATGGCCATGTTTCTTGTGTTATTCAGGTCTTTAAAGGTCTCTCTGATTGCCATTTCCCCCAATATCCTCTCTGTGGGTGTTGTCCTTGGAATGATGGGCTGGCTTGATATCCCTCTTGACATGATGACTATTACCATCGCCGCCATCAGTGTGGGGATCGCCGTGGATAATACAATTCACTATATCCACAGATTCGAGGAAGAGTTTCAGGTTGATGGGGACTATATCCAGTCGGTTCATCGATGCCACGGAAGCATCGGCTATGCTATGTATTATACCTCCATAACGATTATCGTCGGTTTCTCCATATTGGCCCTGTCCAACTTTGTCCCAAGTATCTATTTTGGGCTGCTGACCGGTCTGGCCATGCTCATTGCCTTGATCGCAGCCCTGACGTTGCTTCCGCAACTCATTATCGTGATCAAGCCCTATGGTGCGGAGAACAGAACAACCGGAGAATAGAAGTGAAAACGCTACGAGAACGGAAGGCTGTAATGGAAGAGAGAATCGCCCTGATGAATGAAGCAAAAAGACGACTGAATCTGATGGCTGTCTTTGGTTTGCTGTTTGTCTTCTTGGTTTCCGGTTGTGCTCATAAGATCGCATTACCCTCCTCAGGACCATCGGGGCGTCTCATGTCCTCTCAGAATGAACCCATCCGTCTGGCAAGCGCCGGACAGGATTTGCCTCCCCTATATCTGGCACAGGGTCCTCAGGAGTATCCCGGGGACGGCGAATTCGATGAATTTGACGAATTTGATGATGATTTTGAGCCTGAGCTGATAGGTATGGCAGATCCTCTGGAATCCTGGAATCGTGCCATGTTTCACTTTAATGACAAACTCTATTTTTGGATTTTGAAACCTGTCAGTTCAGGATACAGGGTTATTCTTCCTCAGCCGATACGCAGGAGCGTCAAACACTTTTTTGAGAACTTGGGGTTTCCTATCCGTTTTGTCAATTGTCTACTCCAGGCCAAGTTCCAGGGAGCGGGAACAGAGTTGGCCCGTTTTTCCGTCAATTCCACGATTGGTTTGGCCGGCTTTCTGGATGTGGCAAAGCAAGATCTGGGAATATACGAACGTGAAGAAGACTTTGGGCAGACCTTGGGGGTTTATGGGTTGGGCCCGGGAATATATATCAACTGGCCCATATTAGGGGCTTCCAGTTTGACCGATACAGTCGGTCTGGTGGGTGACGCCTATCTCAGCCCTTTGAACTACCTTTCCGAGACTGAATATACGATCGCTATAGACGCCTATGAGTTGACCAATTCTACCTCTTTGGTCCTGGGAGACTATGAAGATCTAAAGAGAGCAGCAGTTGATCCTTATATCGCCCTGAGAGATTACTATTATCAATCCCGACAGAAGAAGATCAAAGAATAGATGCCCATCCCTATAGATTCATTTGTTTCCCGCGATTCATCGGGAGTTAATTCCTGAAATGATCGCGGATTATCCTAAAATCGCCCATGAATTGAATAATCCGCTCTATGGGATCATGAATACCTTAGAGTTACTCAAAACAGAGGTCTCTCCAGAAAACAAGAGAAGAAGGGTCCTTGATATGGCCCTCTCTGAAACGGTTCGCTTATCGGAATTGCTCCGAAAGATGCTCAGCTTTTCCAAAGCCGATGAAGAAGAAAAACAGTCCGTGGATGTCAATACCGTACTGGACGAAATCTTGATTCTGATGGCGAAACAACTTAGGGAAAACAGCATAAGGATGCAATGTTTCTTTGAGGATCATTTGGGAGAGGTCTATGCGTCAAAGAATCAACTACGCCAGATCTTCCTCAATATGATTACCAATGCAAGGGAAGCCATGCCGGAGGGAGGGAATCTCACCGTAAAGACCATGGCAAACGGGGAAAGGATCCATATCGAACTCTCGGATACAGGCTTAGGAATCAGGGAAGAGCATTTGGATAAGATATTTGATGCCTTTTTTACGACCAAAGACAGCATCAAGGGAGTCGGTCTCGGCTTGTCTGTCTGCTACGGATTTGTGAAAGATCATGGGGGGGATTTGAAAGTCGTGAGCAAAGTCGGAGAAGGGACGACTTTTACCATTGTTCTTCCCATATACAAGGAAGGTCAATCAAGCGGGAATCAGTTTTGACCCCTTAGCCTTGACATCTTTCCCTCCTTGAACGTGATGCAGTTCAGCGGGACATTTCCATGGGGCTCCGCGGACGAACTCACCCTTGAATGCCCCCGGATCGGGACAATGTTGTGAGCGTTCACCTGAAGAGGCCCTGAGGGCGTAATGAGGTCGCCCTGTATTTGGCGGATGCCATACCGCCATACGTATTTGCCGTATGTGTTCCAGAATAATAGGGCCGTCTGTGGCCTAGATATCAAAAAGGAGGATGGCTTTTTTTGAGTGATGAAGAAATAAAAAAAAGGACGCAGGAGATTGCAAAGAAGCTTTTTGGCAAAGGGATCAAAATGGATCCCCCGTATTTCCTATGGAAGGCCTTTGACAAAGATTTGGCCGACGATTTTTCCATGTTTATCACGGGGAATCTCTATTCCAGAACGGTCCTCACATTGTCTGAAAGACAGATGGTCGCTTGTGCCATGTTGGCGGCCCTGGGAGCCAAGGCAGAATTGAGACTTCACGTAAATGCCGCTTTGAACGCGGGCTGTGAGCCGAGAAAACTGGCAGAAGTCTTTTTCCAGGTGGCCACCTACGCAGGGATGCCTGCTGTGAACGAATCGCTTGAGGTCTACCGTGACGTTCTGAAAGAAAGGGGAGAATGGCCCATTGAGTGACAGGGAAATTGAATACCGAGAATCCTCACTCTTTTGTAGCAATCCACTCTCTTCTGAGATGATCCTTCATCGTCAGCGCGCCAAGCCCATCCCTTGAATGGGTCAACACATTCGTAATCCATTCTCGTGTCTTGTAAATAGATGTAAATTATATGAAGTTTAATCTATTTGAATAAATATAGTTGACAAATATGTTTAATTGAAGTCTAATTATTGGTAATCCGGCATAAAAGGATCTTAGCAAATGACATAATTTTGGCAAAAAGCGCACCATCCTGAGAGGGATAAGTATGCAAACAAACACAATAGCCAAAAAACTGAGGGGGAGACGATCTGAAACCCTAAATCATGTTGGCGATTCCTACAGCGCCCTTTTTGTGACCCACTCTTCGACCGATACCTTTCATCCGGAAGTGAACCCGGTGACAGTCATTCGGGACGTCACCGAATTCGGCGAAAAAGGATTGACAGATCAGGATTTGGTGGGGACAGAGGTATCAGAGAAACAGGTCATAGGAGAAAGCTCAGACGTGGCTGTCTTCCAAAGTGATAATGGGGGCAGACGCTTAGGGCTTGAACGAAGGGAGTTCTCATATGATATCCATGTGCCCGAAAGACGCTCCAATACAATCCGAAGAAGTAGTATTGACCGAAGAAATGGTTTCTTTTCCCGAATGAATTCAAGAAAATGGCGTGACACCGAAAGAAGGGCAGGCTTTTTGTAGACAGTAGGGCAGGCATCTCAAAGCGCTTTTCTTGGCAGTAGGATAGTCGTTGATTTTGATTCTGTCAGTTACCGTCCCCCCGTAGACTTTCTCCCTTCATGTGAGTGGTTCAGCTGGCGAGCAATCCTGTAACGATTGACAATTCTTGGAAATTTTGATTTTCAGTCTCAGCTCCATAGAATATTTCAGCGAATGGGCATATTCCTGTTGACAAAAGATTACAGGTGTAATTATTCTATAGCGCTTGAGATAATCAAATGACCTTAAGATTGTGCTTGACACAAGAAGTGCGTCAAAGTAAAAGAACCGCACACCCTTTTAGGGTGTGAATTCGGCGCGCTTGATGGTTGCCGGAAGAATATAAGGAACCTGTTGTAATTATTATGGAATTTAAGAAAACCGAAGGTGGCACGTTGGATTTAGTTTATTAGTCTAATTGTTTGAATACAAAGTGTCGCAGGACTCATTTGCTGCAATTTAAATTAGAGTTGAAATCCTCCAAAAGTGAAGACTCCCATGCTCTAATTCCTGGTTGCACGATAAGACTTTGGCGAATGTATGTGATCCCGAAAATTCCATTAGATGTTTGAAAATCGGTAGGTTAGCACTTTTTTTTCAGCGGGTTTTGGGGCGTGTGCATGCGGCAAAAATTTCTGCTTGACACACAGTTATGATCTGATATTTTATAGCTTTTTCCAGCGGAAGGAAAAAGCCTGGAACGACCTGAATTACGAGGTCTGAATAACAAACAGGGAGGGTAGAAATGATCCATCGCATTTTACTAACCGCAGTGGCCTTGCTCTTGGCGACGAGTTTTTCTGCATTCGGTCAAGCCGATCCACAGAGGACTGAGAGTCGAATGTCCAGTGCCATTGATATAGAGGCCCGAGTTCAAGATAAGGCCGAGGACTGGGCTTTGGGCAAGCAGGATCTTGTCGATGAAATCCGAGATGTGCAGACCACGATCACCTGGTATGAATACAATATCAAGAAGTACCAAATCTATATTGACCGTCTGAATCGGAACATCGATGTGCTGAGGGCCAAGAAACTTGAGGCAAGGAAGGTGCGTGAGGGGCTTGAGCCGTACCTTGAAGATGTTGCCGTGGATGGTCTGGAGGCGTTCATTGCATCAGATCTGCCCTTCGATTCCGAGGAGAGAAAGATGCGTATCGAGCAACTCAGAAATGTCATGAACGGCCCCCACAACAGCCTTGCTGAGAAGCTTCGCAAGGTCGTAGAGGCCCTGGAGATAGAAGCCAGTTTTGGCCGGGATGCGAGTGCCACGGATGGGACTTTGGTATTGAATGGGGTCGAGACCGATGTGACAATCCTTCGTTTAGGCCGTCTCGCCATGTTTTACCAATCTTTAGACGGGGAGTCCGTGGGGTGGTGGAACAAACAAGCCAAAACATGGGAGCCCATTGACGACAGTTTCGCGCGGAGTATTCGGAGGGCCCTTGCAATGGCCAGGGGTGAGAGGATTGTCGAGCTGATTCAAGTTCCTATAGGAGCGGTAAAACAATGAGAAATACAAATATGAAACATATCGTCTTTTTGGGCATCTGTCTGATGTTGGCCTTTTTGACCGGACCTGTGTGGGCGCAGGAGGACTGGCAGAGAGTGGAAAGGCAGATTGATGAGGAAAAGGTGAGGGCGGAAGAAGACGCAGCCCTGACCGCGAGACTGGTTACCATGGATCGCGCTACCATGCAGAAGGAAGTGGCAAGGCTCAAATCCGATGAAAAATCAAAGGATACGGCTCGGAACGCTCTGATCAAAAAATACAACGAACTTATCCAGTTGGAAGAGAAATTGAAGACGGAGCTGGTGGAAGAGGAAGCAGAGGTTGTGGAAGTTGAGGGTCAACTCCGCTCGGCTGCCAAGGAAGCGGAAAGCATGATTCGGAAGAATCAAATCACCGCTGAGGTCCCTGAACGGATTCAGATCATTGCAGACTTGCGAGACCCTGATAAGGTCCCCGGTCTTGGGGGGATTCAATCCCTGATCGATGTCTACTTTGACGAACTCCGACGTTCGGGACTTGTTACCCAGCGCACCGGGGATTTTGTGGGCCTCGACGGTAGAATGACCACGGGTCAGATTATTCGTGCAGGCGGGTTTACAACCTACTTTCGCATGCCGGACGGCCAAGTGGGCTTCCTTGAGGTTGAGGAGGATGGAGATCGGTTGCAGGCAGTGACCGGAGAAGTGGATCGGGAGCATCGCAACGCGGTCCGTGCCTATTTTAATCATGGTTCCATTATCCTTCCCATTGATATGTCGCGTGGGGGGGCATTCGCCTCTATGACTCAGAAGGATGACTTGCTCGACTCGTTTGAGGCGGGCGGTCCGCTGATGTGGCCCATCCTTATTGTGGCCTGTCTGGCTATCCTGATCATGCTCGAGAGGTTTTTTCTGTTGTACAACACCAAGGCCAATACGGACACGATTACAGACCGGATCACCAAGCTGGCGGAAAGCGGGAATTGGAAGCAGGCCAAGATAGCCTGTGAGGAAAAAAACAGTGTGCCCACATGCCGTATGCTGGCGAGTGCTGTTGGGACTGTCGGTGGCACCCAGGAAGTCCTCGAGAACACCCTTCAGGAAGCAATTCTGCGGGAGACGCCGCGTCTGGAGCGTTTTCTGCCCACCCTCGGAGTGTTGGGGACCATTGCACCGCTACTGGGTCTGCTGGGAACGGTGACCGGTATGATCAACACCTTTAAAGTCATTACGGCTCAAGGGGCCGGGGATCCATCGGCCATGGCCGGCGGTATTTCCGAGGCCCTGCTGACCACACAGTTCGGCCTTACGGTGGCCATTCCCATTATGCTGCTCCATCACCTGCTTTCTCGCCGCGTGGATAAGATTGTGGGCGATATGGAAGAAAAAGGCACGGCCTTTGCCGTGACCATGATCAAGAGTGGTGCCGTCATTCCGAGCGAGGCTGAAAGTGTTTAATGATCTGTTAGAGAGGACTCTAGAGTATATAGAAACCGGGGGACCCGTCATGTACCCCCTGTTAATAGTCTCCCTGATCATGTTTTTTTTGGTGATCAAGAAGTTTCTGGAAATGCGTGATTTCAGTAAGGGAGATCGCCCGATCCGGGAGTGTTTGGAGTCTCTGGGTAAGCCCGGGTTTACGGCGGCTCCGTGGCAGCGGGATATAATCAAGAACTTTCTCGCCGATCGGACATTTGACGAAGATCTGGACAGAAGCATCATGGAAGCCCTGATGCTGCGCCAGAGCGGTTTTATGGAACGTTATATCAAATCTATAGCCATTCTTGCCAGCGTCGCACCGCTCTTGGGACTGCTGGGAACGGTGAGCGGTATGATCACCACTTTTTTGGTCATCGCGACATCCGGTACCGGAGATGCCAAGGCCCTTGCCTCCGGGATTTCGGAGGCCCTGATCACGACCCAAACCGGGCTTGTGGTGGCGGTTCCGGGCCTTTTTCTGGCCAACTATTTGCGACGCAACTCGGAGAAGCTCGAATCCCGAATGCGTCGATTTTGCCTGGGGTTGCTTCGATCGCATCGGGCGATAGAGGGTTGAGAGGTAGGGTGTTATGAAGAAGATAATAATCACTGGCCGTCGGCCTGCGGCGACTGAACTCAATATGGCTCCGCTTATTGACATGATTTTTATCCTGTTGATTTTCTTTCTGGTGACCACCAGTTTTGTCAACGAAGCAGGGCTTGAGAGGAAGAAACCCCAGCCGTCGATGAAGACGTCCCAGACTGAAAAGAGAACCAACGTTACCTTAGGCATCATGGCAGACAATTCTATATGGGATTCTGAAGAGGGAAGGTCCATTGATATTAAATCAATACGGGCCTATATAGAAAATTTCTTGGTTGAGGCTCCTAAGGGGACTGTGGTGATTGCGGCGGACAAGGACAGCCTGATAGGGACGGTGGTCAAGGTGATGGATAGCTGCCGTCTGGCCGGGGTCATAAATGTCAGCGTCGCCCCAATGACCAGCGGGGGAGATAGGTAGAGTGTTATGAAAAGAACATTTGCAAGTGGACGCCGGTCAGAGACAACTGAGCTTAACATGGCTCCGCTCATCGATATGATCTTCATCCTGTTGATTTTCTTCCTGGTGACTGCCAGTTTTGTCAAGACACCAGGGATTGATATCCAAAAACCCTATGCGGAAACAGCGGAGAATAGAAAAAAGACGAATCTTGTCATCGGTGTAGCACAAGATAGTACCATATGGGTGGAAGGTCGGATGATCGATATTCGAGATACTCGTTCCTATTTGGAACGCTTCTTACAGGAGACACCCAATGGGACTGTGGTCATCTCGGCAGACGAGGAGAGCCGCTCGGAGATTACCCTTCTGCTGCATGATCACTGCCAAGCCGCCGGAATTAAAGAGGTCTACATCGGGGCGGCAAATAAGTAGGGATAGGGGGGGGCGAATGAGTTCAATAACATACAATATCTGGCGTCCTCAAAATGTGATTCTTGTGGTCGTCATCACCGTGCTGATCAATCTGCTGCTCTTTACGGGGTTGCCGTGGCTGACGCGTGTGGCGGACAGAGACCGGGTGAAAAAAATAGTAACCCCGTATCTCCTCACTCCACGGAGGCCGCCTAAGACGCCTGAATCGGAAAAAGATAAAAGACTAAGAATAGAGGAACTCAAACAGGCTCCCAAGCCAAAGAGCAAATCAACCACCGCCAAGCGGCAACTGAACAGGCCGACATTCGGGTTCGAATTTGGTCAGGGCGGATTCGGCGATGGCATAGCTGTGGAGTTTGAAACGGGAGCATTCGGACTTAATATGGAGGAATTCGGCTTTGATGTGACCCAAGTGGACAAAGCGCCCAGGGCTATCCGAAGGGTCCTTGCGGTGTACCCCTTCAGCGCCAAAAGGCGGGGGATTAGAGCAACAGTGAAGATAAGATGCCTGGTGGATAAGAACGGTATGCCTCAAAAAATTGTAGCCGCTGAGTGCGATCCCGAGGATGTTCTAGATATATTCGGTCCCCCCGCTGTGGCAGCGGTCGAGAAATGGCGTTTCAGTCCAGGTGAGATTGGGGGTGACCCTGTCCCTACAAGGGTTGCATTCCGAATCATATTTGAGCTGGAGTCATAAGAAGATGAATCGAAGACAGATGAGGAAATATATGTCGTCACCTTTTATGAAAAGGGTCTTGCACCTAGTCTTGATCTTATGCCTGATGTTTGTCTTCGTCCCTTTTGCCATTGCCCAGGAAGGGGAAAAAGAGGAAGAGCCAAAACTGCCCACGGATGCCCTCAAGGCCCTTTACGAGGCCCAAATGTTGATGAACGAGGATCAATTCGATGAGGCCATTGCTCGACTCAATGAATACCTTGCCAAACAGCCTCCGGACGTCCCCGCACGAGTTTACATGGTGCTGGGCAACTGCTGGTATTCCAAGGAAGACTATGAGGAAACCCGAAAGGCATTTGGGAAGGCCCATGAACTAGATCCTACCAATATTAGTGCTCTTAGTAATTACGCTGCCGTTACCTACAATACAGAACGATTTATTGATGCAGCGGTTTTGTGGGAAAAACTCTATGAGATTGAGGACCCAGGCAAACCCAGAATCCTCTGGCAGGCTGCCGGGAGCTATTACCAAGCTGAAGATCTGAAAAACTCTAAGAGAGTCCTGGAGAGGCTGATGAGATTACCCGGGACCCCCGACCCTCAGTGGTATCGGTTGATCATTGAAATTTCCTATGCGTTGGAGCAGATGGCAGATGTTGAACGCTATATCCTGGAGTTTCTCACACTGGACCCGCTTCAGTCCTATTACTGGTCTCTACTGTCGCAGATTAGACTTGATCGGAACGATCTGAATACGGGGACGAGCGACCTTGAGATTGCCTATCGGATCGAGGCACCCAAGAGACAGAGCCAGTGGGGCAACCTCGGCGAACTATACCATTATGTGCGTGCCCCGCTCATGGAAGCGAGATGCTGGGAGGCGGCATATAAGGGAGGTAACGATCCTAAGGGATATATCCGCATTGCCAAGGCCTATGAAGATGCGCTACGCTATGATGACGCGATCAAGGCTCTGGATGAGGGCATTAAGAAGAATCCCAGCGCCGACCTTCTATTTGAGAAGGGGCTGCTTCTCTACCATGCCGTGCGCTTTAGAGAGGCCATTGACACCTTTAAAGAATGTGTGAAGTTGGATCGGAAACGGGGTGAAGCGTACACCTTTATGGGATTTGCCGCATGGAGTCTAAAGAACTGGGACGAGGCCAGAACAGCCTTTGCCGATGCCTCCCGAATACCCAAATACAGAGCCCAGGCCAACAGCGCGATAAGTGCCCTGGATAGCCTGATTAAGCTAAGGGACGAGGTTAACTGAGAGCAGCGTAGATCTTATATAATAGACAGACGGTCTATCATTCGGCCATGAGATTCCTTAGCAACGAACTCATGGCCGATCATTTTTCGAAAAGACAATTCATCCGATTCAAGAAACCGGGTCCTTTGGGACCGTCGAAGATCCCGCATCACGAGAGTCAGAGTCTAGGGCCTTGTCCC
>CAZCCX010000007.1:0-19445 GCA_964497115.1 uncultured Desulfobacteraceae bacterium | reverse complement strand
AGCCCCACGAACAATGTTTCCACAGCGACGGGAATTCCTTGTGCCTGTCCACCGGACGCTGTCCACTTTGGGGGCGGTTACAGGCTCTGGCGTCTTTTGGGTGGTGGAACTGAAAAGAGACTCCCATGCCCCCCTTTGAATCTGTAATAGGTGCTTTTATACTCAAGTTACTTCTGAGACACGACCCTAGTGTCTCGTATCATTTATTCATGGCCTAAATACAAATTAGGCATGGGCTGTTCCCGAAAGACGATATCTCAGAAGGAAATTCCACTGAACCCCCAGTGATCTGATTTTTGAGGGTTTACGCCTATAATCCCCCTACAACCCTCTCAGTTTCTCATCATTCTCCTGCCTTCTCTTACACTTGATACACATAGTCGTTACGGGGCGAGCCTTTAAACGCTCCTCAGATATTCTTTGCCCACAGTCTTCACAGATTCCATAGGTGCCGTCTTCGACACGCTCCAATGCTTCCTTGATCTTAGCAACTAATTTGCTGTCCCTTTCCTTCATATGAATATTTAAATCCATATCTGATTCTTGTGTGGCTTGATCTGTAAAATCCAGTGATTTTTCGGTTGGTTCGGCCACGCTGCCGGCAGTATGACTATTCTTCCCCAGAAGCTCATCCAGATGTCCGATCAACAATCGCCTAAAACAGTCTTTTTTCTTTCCTTTCAACATCCCTCTCTCCTGCGACAATGATCCTGTGCACACCCGTCAATGCTACAGCCTCTTCCAGTCCGCCTTCCTGTGTTCTCTAATCCCTGATCGTCTTCTTCAGATTCGGGTAGGTTTCGGGTTTGTCGCGATACATAACCTTGCTCTCTCCGTCGCGAGGCGTCACGTTTTCATAAACACCATCGTCCCTTTTGACCAATTTGGTAAAGCCCTGGTCACGCAGTTCACTGTTTGTTTTCGGTGTATTGATGTTGCTTAGCGAAATCAACTTCCGCACAGGCTTGCCACACCGGGGACAAGATGTCAGAGTTACCTCATGGACAGACTGGGTCACATCAAAGGCCTTACCCAGTGAGCAAAATCTATCGGTATGTTCGTATTCATAGATGGGCATGAAATAGACCTCCGGCTGTCATCCTCGCGCTGAAAGAGAAAACGACCTATAACTGTCTGATATTTGAAAGATAAGTAGATTTTCGAAAATATATTCATCCTGAGGAATTTGTCAACCCTGGTCTTTTGCCTTTCGTTGTATGATCTTTTGTCGCTTCATTGCAGTCCGCCCCGCTTCTCACGTGGGGACAAGGAACATGATTTTCAGGAGGTGATACTCTCTACACAAATTTGCCAGATAGGATATGACGGGAAGGACCGAGCGTGTTATCTCAGTTCCAATTTACGCAAGCAATCATCTGAACGTGAACATTAAGAATACACGTTCGCCTGTTTTCAGATTCGACCCTCACATCACACCATATTTCTTCAGTTTTTTATGGAGGGTCCTTCGAGTAATGCCCAGCCGCCGTGACGCTTCGCTCTTGTTCCCACCAGCTAGCTCCAGGGTCTTCAGTATGCTGGCTTTCTCCACTTCCTCGAGAGGCAAATCTGCTGGAATCGTCACTTCGGACTGAGCCTCTTTTTCCGGTATAACATCTTTAGGAAGGAACGGCAGTTCCTTTTCATCCAAATATTCCGAAGTCGAAAGAACCACCCCTCTTTCAACAGCGTTCATCAGCTCTCGGACATTCCCCGGCCAATCATGCTTGAGCATCCTGTCCATGGCCTGTGGGGTAAAGCCCATTAATCCTTTCTTGTTTTTTTCACAAAACATGGTCAAAAAGTGTTGGGCCAGCAGAGGGATATCCTGTTTCCTGTCCTTCAGCGCGGGCATATTCAGGGTGACGACATTTAACCTGTAGAAGAGATCCTCACGAAATCGCCCTGCCTTAATTCCTTCTAACAGATCCTTATTGGTGGCTGCAATCACTCTCACATCTACCTGAATGACCTCTTCACCGCCGACACGCGTAAGCTCTCTTTCCTGGAGCACTCGCAACAGCTTGACCTGCATGGAAAGGGACATCTCGCTGATCTCGTCCAAAAAAATGCTGCCACCATGGGCCAGGCGAAATCGCCCCTCCTTTTTCCGATGAGCACCTGTAAAAGCCCCTCTCTCATGACCGAAAAGCTCCGATTCAAGAAGAGTCTCTGTAATAGCGGCACAATTGATCTTCACAAAGGCCCCTTCTTTTCTAGGGCTATTATAATGAATAGCCCCGGCAATCATCTCCTTCCCGGTCCCGGAATCTCCCATGATCAAGACAGTCGCTTCGGATGAGGCCACCTGGGCGACGGTTTCCAGGAGTGTCACCATGGCCGGACTTCTTCCTATGATGTTCTGTCTATCGAAATGAATTCCCAGGCTCTCCCGCAAAAGGCGATTTTCCTCTTTCAATTGCCTGTGGTCCATTGCCCGTTCCATGGCCAGACGCAATTCATCGAAATCGAGGGGTTTTGTGAGGTAATCGTAGGCCCCGCTTTTCAGTGCTTCCACAGCATTCTCTACAGAAGAGTATGCGGTCATGATAATGACCGGTATGGAGGGGTTAAAGGCCTTTATTTCATGCAAAGCCTCGATGCCTGAGACTTTGATCATGCGGATGTCCATCAAAATCAGGTCAAAGGCTTGATCATGGGCCTTTTCAATGGCTGTGGAGCCGTCATCCGCCTCAAAAATAGAATATCCCCATCCTGTCAAAAGGGTCCGCAGCATGGTGCGATGTGCGGGATCATCATCCACAACAAGAACACTTTTTATGTCTTTCATTGCTGAATATCCTCGCCCCAGTAGGCACACATGTTTAGGCGTCAACGGGTAATATGATCGTCACCGATGTGCCCCTACCCGTCTCACTCTCCACCCTGACCTCACCCTTGTGGGCCTCGATGATGTTGTGGACGATCGCCAGACCCAAACCTGTCCCGGACTGTTTGGTCGTGAAGTAGGGGTCAAATACATTAACAAGGTCCTTCTTCTTGATCCCCGACCCCGTATCAGAGATCGTGATTCTCACGCTTTTGAGGTCTTCCCGTTGATCCAAGGCTACAGAAAGGGTACCCCCGTGTTCCATGGCTTCTATGGCGTTTAAATACAGATTGAGAAAGACCTGGTTCATTCTATCCGGATCTATATGTACGTCAAAAACGTCGAGAGAAAGGTTTGTTTCGACCTTGATATGTTTCGCCTGAGTGTCTCTTTCGATCATTTTCAGCGAATGGTGAATCGTGGTTTCCATGGAAGTGGGTTTCTTCTTAACGGCTAAGGGACGGGCGAATTCCAGAAGTTGCCCAATGACCCTGTTGAGCCTCTCCACTTCCTTAACCATGATCTCGGCCGTTTTCCGATCTTCAGGGACATCCCGATATCTCTCCCCAAAGTAGGTGGCAAATCCCTTGATTGAACTCAGGGGGTTGCGTATTTCATGGGCAATTCCGGCCGCGAGACGTCCAAGGGACGCCAGACGCTGAGACCTCTCAACCTCTCTCTTGAGTTCTTGTATCTCCGTCAAGTCGCTGAAAAGAATAATATGCCCCATGGATACGCCATCATCCCCCGCCAGCCGGGACACGCTGACGTCCATGGGAATCGTTCTTCCGTCCTCCAGACGACATTCAATCTCCTTTTCTATGACCTCTTTGTCGGTTCCTAGTTCTTGAGGAAGGCTCTCTAACGGCTTCGGCAGGATTTCTTTGGCATCCTTCCCAAGGACCTCCTGGGCTGTAAATTGAAGCACGCCTTCAGCCGTTTGGTTGAAGGAGACGATTCTCCCATCTGTGTCCACGGCCAAAAGGCCAATGGGCATATTCTCCACCACATTATCGGAAAAGGCCTTGATCCTTCTCTCCGAAGTCTTTGCTGAACGATAGGCCTGAACCAGATAAAGGGAAACAATCCCCGCAAAACCGATCAAGAGGAGGACAAACGCCGTGATTAATGTGTAGTTTCTTGATCTTTTCCTGATTTCCACACTGCGACTCATGTCTAATCCGACAAAGACGATCCGTTTAGATACGAATTCCTCGTAATCGGAGGCCAAGCGGGATCTGTCGTAATCACGTGGCCGGCGAGATCTTTCATAATCACGTGGCATGGGAGATTCATCAGAGTCGGGTGCCACTCGGGATCTATCGTAATCACGTGGCGCCCGGGATCTGCGGAAGAACTCCTCCACCATTCTGCGAAAGTCTTCCGAGTCACGTGGTCGGGTGGGTAAAAATCGACGAAAAACCTCAAACGTAGGGGCGCCACTCGGATTCAATATTTCCCGATATTCCTCTTCTTCGGCCTGAGAAATCCGTTTCAGGTCCAAATCTGTTCCATGGACACCGCCAATCTTCTTCGGATCATTATGGTGAAGAATGTTTCCGTCCATGTCTGTGACGATAAGATAGACAATGCCTGGTTGCTGCGCCGTCTCTGTCAGTAGCCTCTGGAGCTCAAATCCGCTTGCCGGCATACCCAGCATTCCCATAAATCCCGTTCTGGTCCCCGCCTCAAAAGTGCCAATGAGATCGGCTCCTCTCCACAGCAAAAAGTCGGTCGTCCGTTGTCTCATTCTTCTGATGTCCTGGACGGTCATGACCACAAAGATGGGCAACAAAACAGCCGCGGCCCCCACAATGATCCAGGGTGGCACGCTGAGCCAGCTTCTTTTCGTCACATTTCTCTCTTCCATGAACATTGAGATAAGCAAAACTGATACCACCCTTAAAGACTGAATCCTGTAACTTGCTGATGGCCTCACATGATCGTGAGTTTATCGGTAGACCTCCCTGCTGAGACTTGAAAATGCCCAGCCATCGAATTATATTGAAATACAGAAGAACTGCGTGTGCGACGCGCCAACTCCCCATCTGCGGGTGAGCAGGTGTTGTTAATTACAGAAATGCTCCCATCACCATATGGGAGCGAGGCAGAAAATCCAACTTGAAGAAAGGAAGTAACACAAAGCTTCAAAACATTCATTTTGGCTTTTATATCAGTGGGTTTTTCGCTTCACCAGGGTTTCTATTCAGGAAGCCTGAATCATCGTTCGGCTCCGTTCAAAGGCTCTTGTGCGTCGCCTGAATTCCAGAGGACCGGGGTTGCAGCAGAAAACTCTGTTGAGATCTCTGCCGCTCCGTTTCACCTGATCGCGCAGTTCTTTTGCATGGAAAATAACGAAATGAGGGATCGTCTTTGTTCCAAAAACCAGAGACGTCGTCTTAATCATATCCGATTATGTTCCTACGCTCCGGGTGGGTAATTTTTAGCCATATGGATACTTTGGCCCTCAAGGGCTGGATACTTATTATCCATATTTCTCCGAGCCGAGGCAAGGAAATTAACCTCATGGACAACCAATTCACAAAAAGCCTTGTTATTTTGAGTGCCTACGGCTCCCCCTTGTGGATTGGCACACCCTTTGCCCCTTTACTAGGAAAGGAATGCGAAAAAGAAAAAACAAGGAGACAAAAATGATCACAGCATATCTTTGGCGGAACTGTCGGTTTTTAGTTTTGACCCTGCTCATCTGGATACTGATTTACCCTTCAGTCTCTTGGGCCGTCACTACAGACGAACAGAATAATATTGATGTCTACCGTAAGGCTGCCCCGGCGGTGGTGAACATCACCAGTACCGTCGTCCAACGAGACTTCTTCTTTGGAGTGGTCCCCCGGTCAGGCTCAGGCTCAGGAGTCATCATCGATTCCAAAGGCTATATTCTGACCAATAACCACGTCATAGAAAACGCCCAGCATATCGAAGTGACACTCTCTAACGGAAACAAGTGGCCGGGCAACCTGGTGGGAACAGACCCCTATAATGACTTGGCTATCATTCGGATCGATGCCCCCTCTGAACAGCTACAAATGCTGTCGTTAGGGTCCTCACAGGACCTTCAAGTGGGACAAAAAGTGATCGCCATCGGCAACCCATTCGGTCTTCAGCAGACACTGACCACAGGCATCATCTCCTCCCTGGGACGGACCATCCGTTCCGAACAGGGCGAGGAGATGGAAGATCTCATTCAGACCGATGCCGCCATAAACCCTGGAAACTCCGGAGGGCCTTTGCTGGACAGTGCCGGAAAGGTCATTGGCCTCAACACCGCCATCTTCTCCCTCTCGGGTGGGAGCGTCGGTATCGGGTTCGCGATCCCCGTGGATACGATCAAACGGATCTCCTCTGAACTTATTGAAAAAGGGTACGTCTCCCATCCCTGGCTTGGCGCCACCCTCTTCCCTCTACAACCGTGGCTGGCAGAAGAACTGGATCTGAAGGCAAAGCGGGGCGTCATGATCGGAGAAGTTGTTCGGAACGGACCCGCGGACCGCGCAGGGCTTCGAGGTGGAGACAAATTGCTGAGGATGGGAAATGTCGCCCTCCCCATAGGAGGAGATGTGATTGTCGCCTTTGAAGGAGAAACCATGGAATCCTCCGAGGAACTTATCAGAATGATAAGAAAGAAGAGGCCTGGGGACCGAGTGGAACTGAGAATTCTGCGCGAAAACCGTTTCATGGAAGTCCCCGTGGTCCTCGGAGAACGTCCTCAAAGGCAGTAGCTCTATCAGTTTAGATAAGCATCGGTCTCGTTTCGGTCCTGCAGCAGATCGCTTTGATGGACCGATTACCTCACAAGCTGAGCTGCACCGTTTTCTTGGCTCCTGAGGGGAGGAGGCTCTTGGAAAGAACGAGTGTCGTGTCCCAGAAATAACTTTCATAATAACGTCTCCGCCACAGACCCGTGGAGGATGCAAGGGAGTCTCTTTTTAGTTGCGTCACCATCTGTCAAGAGGTGGTGGAACGGCACCAGGTTTATGCGTGTTTAAAAGCAGCCCCACAGAGCCACATCACCACAGCGACGGGCATTCTTTGTGCCTGTCCACCGAGCATTTTGTCCGCTTTGGGGGCGGTAACAGGCTTGGGCGTTTTTTGGGTGACGGAATAAAAAAGAGACCCCCTTGCACCCTCTGTTATGCGTCCTAGAGTCTATTCAGGATAATGGAAGTTACTTCTGGGACACGACACTAGAAAATCCTTGACAAGGAAGCAGCTCTTGAAGTACCCATAGGATAATATCTGAATAAAGGTCCTTTATTTATGAAAGTTTTCCTTATCAGTCATTCTTTTTGGTGGTGGCGCTTTTGGAGCAGTATGGAGAGGCGTGTTGTCCTTATGTTCTAAGCATTCGCCATTTGTGACAAGAAAGGACCGCGGGCCTCTTGAAGAGGCCCGCGGTCCTTTTTCGTTCCGAGGAGCTGCGGGAATCATGTCAGCCCTTTTTCTGTAAAAATGTACATTCAAAGGAGAAACGAAAATGTTGCTCGTCATGGACCAAAAGGCAACCCAGGAACAAATCGATAGGGTGATCGCCACCATCAAGGAACATGGCTTTATGCCCCGTCCCATTCCAGGCGGACAACGGGTTTCCATCGGTATCCTCAACAATAAAGGTCCTGTTGACGGCTCCCTATTCCTCGGTCTACCGGGTGTCAAAGACGCTATTCCTGTCACTCGGCCTTACAAGCTTGTAAGCCGTGAGGTTCACCCCGAGAACACCCTTATTCCGATCGGAGACGTCACCGTAGGCAGCGGGACTCTGACCATCATTGGCGGTCCATGTGCCATTGAGAGCGAAGAACAGGCCTTGACCATTGCCCATCACGTCAAGAAGGCCGGAGCCGACCTGTTCAGGGGGGGGGCATTTAAACCGCGAACATCCCCATATTCATTTCAAGGGCTTGGAAAGGAAGGACTTGAAATCTTGGCCCATGTCCGAGAGGACACTGGATTGTCTGTTGTGACGGAAGTCCTCGATTATGAAAATTTCGATCTTGTTGAAGAATATGCAGATGTCATTCAGATTGGAACCAGGAACATGCAAAATTTTACTCTCCTGCGCAGGGCCGGATTATCCGAAAAACCGATTCTACTCAAGCGGGGCATGGCTGCGACCATTGATGAATGGCTTATGGCCGCCGAATATATTCTCTCGGAAGGAAACTCCAAGGTGATCCTCTGTGAGAGAGGGGTGAGGACCTTTGTCAATCACAGCCGCAATACCCTTGATCTGTCCGCGATCCCTGTTGTCAAAAACGAAAGTCACCTTCCCATCATCGTCGATCCCAGCCATGCAGCCGGACGGCGTGATCAGGTGATCCCACTGAGTCGAGCGGCCGTGGCCGTTGAGGCCCATGGCCTCATGGTCGAGGTACACCACGCGCCTGAAAAGGCCCTTAGTGATGGCGGCCAATCCCTCTACCCGGAACAATTCGAAGGGCTCTGCCGACAGGCCCGTTCCATTTACGACAATCTTCACGCAATTTCGGAGTAAGCTCTCCCTGCGTCATTAGAGGCACCCGGTTGCACAACCTGCTTTCTACTTGATTAGTCATGCGGCCACACAGACGGCCGCATGACATCCCCTTCATAAGGCCCTCGTTCAGGTTGAGAGGCCTTTTGGAATCAGTCTCTCTTTGCGTCCGCCTTGTTTGTCGAAGTATCGCCTCTTGGGTTCCAATACCCTCATATACTGCCATGGAGTACCTGCATTTTTTTTCACTGTATTCTTCCCTGAAAAGGAACAGGCAAGGAGATTTAGACAATCATTGAATAAACCTGGACATGTCAACTACCCTCCGCAACCTGACAGAAGACATGAGCTAGACAGACTCTGGATCTCGCTTCTGGGCGTTTAGGATACACAATGCTTATGGGTACAGACTGTGAGAGAATGCTTTAATAAATTTCGGAATGGAAGGCCTGCCCGCCGACGATCCGTTAACATAACGCGGGCGGGCAAGAGCAGTTTGTCTAAGTTCGGCCTGATCCACACGCCCGTTCTACTTGGGCGGTTTGTTGCCATTCGATAGGCATGCATCTTTTCGCGGCATTTCTCCGTGAAAAAATAGAAGAAGAGATGTTGATAATATAGATAAAATCTTTGGACATGTCAAGCACTGATCGCAAATCACCGGAAACTCATACATTCCGTCAGCCAAAGCCCCTCTTGAGGGATTAGCTCAAGACTCTCCACTCATCAGAATCCCTGATTCTGTTCAAAACGCATGGTGTGGGTGTAGGGATATGATATGCCATTCTCGGAGTGACCTGGCGAGCTACTGTGGAGAAAGGATTGGGGCTTAGCGGAAGGTTCGCTCATTACCCCGGTGGAAGCCTCAAGAGAAATAACCATCGCCAGTTCCTCGTTGACATGGACAGCTGAATCTCCTATAGTGCTAACCTTGCCAAAGAAGCCGGATTCACAGATGACTCACTCGAATGATCCATGGCACAAAGAACTTCTGAGAAAAGACATATATTGATTCCCTGCAATCTTACGTTTCCTTAATTATCATTAAAGAAACGCATTAGAAAACAAAGAGAGGAAAAAGTAACATGAACGCAAAAAGGCATGAACCGATTAAGATCACTGCAAGCCTCTATCAGTTGGGTACACCGTCCTTCCCGGCTTTCTTATCCATGGGAAAGGAAGGCATGCTTATTGAGGGCGGAACCGGCCCAACCTTCTCCATCATGGTGGATCAGATTGAGTCTCTGGGAATCGATCCGAGCATCATAAAGTATATTGTTTTGACCCATACCCATGCAGACCACATTGGGGCGGTGCCCCATTTTCAGCGCGTTTGGCCTCATATCAAGCTCTTAGCAAGTGCCACGGGAGCAAAGATCCTGGCGAAAACCGAACTGTTCAAACAGTTCCAACTGACCGATCTCGGTATTGCCCAGTTGATGAAGGCAAAATCAGAGATCGACGCCTTGCCGGAGCCTGTTGAAGACTATGCCTTTCATGTGGATTCGGTCGTAAAGGAAGGGGACCGAATTGATTTGGGCGCAGGTATTGTGTGGAACGTCTATGAAACTCCTGGTCATTCCCCCTGCCATATCACCTTGTTTGAGGAAAAGGAGGCAACCCTGGCGCTTGGGGACACCACCGGGTTCTATGTCCCGGAAAAGGATGTGTTCTGGCCCAATTATTTTGAATCCCTTGACAAATACTGCAGCAGCATCCGGAAGCTGGCAAAACTTCCTGCCAAACGCGCCATCCTCAGTCATAACGCTGTGATTGAAGGAGATGTCCGGAAACACCTGGAAAAGGCCATGAAGGCCACAGAAAAATATCACCATGAGCTTATCACCAGATTAGGGAACGGAGAAATTCCCGAAGAGATCGCCATGGAAAAGGCACGGTTCGTGGACAGCCTGACAGATATCCAGCCCTTCAGAATCATGTATGATCTGTGCAAATTGATGATCAAAAATTCTTCTGTTAATGGAAAAGAGGATCATTTTAACTTCTAGATAGGAGATAGATGTTATCAAGGCCGCACTTTTCTTCCTCCAGCCTTATCCGATGATTGCTCGAGACCTTCTTCACTTACTGGCCGTTATCTTCGAAGAATGACGTGGTCCAAAACCAAGGCGCTGACGACACCGACGACAAAACCGTTACCAAGGACAGGTCTCAGGAAAGAGGGTAGGGTACTTAGGATTTGGTCTGGAAAAAAAGCGATCATGGTGCCAAGCAGTATGGATAGTCCGATTATCAGCCCATTCTCAAACCTAAATCCTCCTCCTTCAGCGTCTCTAAAGGCGATAAAAAGCCCGGCGGCGATCTGCGAGGTCAACACATAGGTCAGAACTGCGCCGATCACCACAGTGGGCACATTTGCGACGAATCCTGTTGCAGCTGGAAAAAAGGACAGTATCACCATGATGGCCGCGGCTGGGAGCAGCGTAAATCGGGACGCGCATTTTTTGGACATCATCACCCCCGGGCTAAGGGAGTAGTTAACAGGCCCGATCACGCCGAAAAACCCACAGGCAATATTTGCCAAGCCGGTAAATGATATCCCCCTCGCCATACGGTTTTCCATGTCTTTGGGTTAGGATACCTTTTGCGCAACGTGGATACGTCAAATGGATACCTGGTATCCACAATTTCCAAATTCATTGCCAAAAATGATGCGCTCATCATTTTCTCTAATAAGTTTTACCCTTTAATTAAAGGGGGTTATATCTGACCTTTGGCTTTTGGCACACCCATTGCTCTAGAAATGATCAAAGTCAAATATTCTCTTAGGAGGTCAGAAAGATGAAAAGATTAATCACATTTTTGGGAATTGTGGTCTTGTTCGGAGTAATTGCGGCTCCCTTATCGGCCCAGGGGAGGAGGGGTATGGGCTACGGTCCTGGCCCGAACATTGATCCCCGCATGGGCGGTTTCCCCATAAGGCCGGGGTTTAGCCCCTTGACAGAAGAGGAGCGCACTCAACTGGACGAACTGAACAAAAAATATCAAGAGGAGACAGCGGAATTCAGGGAGGCCCTCTCCGGCAAGTCTAAAGACCTGAATACCACACTAACCTCGGAAAAGCCGGATGAAAAGAAAGCCAAGGCCCTTCAGAAGGAAATCAGCGATCTGCAGGCAAAACTGGCTGAGAAACGGCTCAACTTCAGGCTTGAGATGGCCAAGATTATTCCTGAGTCAGGTCTTGGCAGAGGATTTGGCCGGGGCTTGGGCATTGATCCCCGAATGGGCGGCTTTCCCAAAATGCCGGGGTTCAGTCCCCTGACCGAGGAACAGCGCGACCAGCTGAACGAGTTAAACAAGAAATTCCGGGAAGAGACAGCCGAGCTGAGGGAGGACCTTTCCAGCACATCCAGAGAGCTGAGCAGGGCCCTAAACTCTGAAATACCGGATGAAAAGAAAGCCAAGGCCCTTCAGAAGGAGATTAGTGAATTGCAGGCAGAACTGAGCCAGAAGACCCTGGACTTACGGCTCGAGGTGCGCAAGATTCTTCCTGAGACCGGATACGCCAGAGGGTATGGACGAGGTTTCGGTCCTTACAGGGGCTACGGCCCTCACGTGGGCCGGGGTCGAGGTATGGGTAGGGCTCCAGGTTTTTACTAAGACAAAGTAGCCTTAATTGAATGAAGGGGTGGATTTGCCGTCCGCCCCTTCACTTCACTCTTTCCGTGTACTCCCCATCAGTCAAATACCCTGGCTCAAACACTCTTTGTTCCATATCTCCTTGATAATATAGTATTCTTCCTTAATTTCTGTATACGGCCTGCCTCTCACGGGGCCGGAAGGGTATGATGACATGGCGCAAGAAGAAGGAAGGAACTGATGCGAGCATGCTCTTTACCTTTTTGGGGCTTGCCCTTGGTTTTTTGGTGACGGTCCTCATTTCTAGACACCTCTCCAAAAAGAGGCAATTTACGCCGGTCATCACCCGCGTTTTAGAAGCTGGTGCTTGGGGCATCGATTCCCTTATGGCTGAGGATCCGATCTGCAAAGTCCTTCTGGATCCTGCACAGGCTCCTATAAGCCTCGACTATCAGGATAAGACCTACTATTTTTGCGGTTCGAGCTGTAGGGATATGTTTGCAGAACACCCTGAAAAATCCCTATGAAGGAACTCCCATGCCTGAGAAGAATATCACCGTTCCGGTCACAGGGATGTCCTGTGGCAACTGCGCACTGAATATTGAAAAAACCCTAAAGAAAGAGCCAGGGGTCAAGGGGGCAAATGTCAATTTTGCCTCGGAGCAAGCGGCTATCACCTTTGACACCCGTGATGTCCCGCTACAGGATCTCGTGAAGAAGATTCGTGATGCAGGCTACGGGGTGGCAACAGCCATCGTGCAACTTGCGGTTACGGGTATGTCCTGTGCCAACTGCGCCACGACCGTTGAAAAGGCCTTGATTGAGAAGGTCCCCGGTGTGGTGAAGGCCTCTGTCAATTTTGCAGCGGAGCACGCCCTCGTGGAGTACATTCCCACCGCTGCGAACATTGACGATATGGTCGCGGCCATAGAAGATGCCGGT
Organism: uncultured Desulfobacteraceae bacterium; assembly: GCA_964497115.1. Lineage (GTDB taxonomy): Bacteria > Desulfobacterota > DSM-4660 > Desulfatiglandales > HGW-15 > JAFGFY01. The sequence continues at coordinate 6,582 of CAZCCX010000007.1, read as the reverse complement.
TACGGGGTCATTCGCCCTATCGACGCGGTGGGAGGTGAAGACGCAGAGCTTGTCGCTCGGAGCGCAGAAACCAGAAATCAGACCCAAAAGTTTTGGGTTGGCCTTCTTTTCACGGCCCCCCTTTTTGTTCTCAGCATGGGGAGAGATCTTGGCCTGCTGGGCCCATGGAGTCATGCCACCTGGATGGGCTGGTTGTTCCTGGCCCTTGCGACGCCGGTGCAGTTTTATACCGGAAAAGATTACTACACCGGGGGTTGGAAGAGTCTAAAAAACAGGAGCGCCAACATGGATGTCTTGGTGGCCATGGGATCATCTGTCGCCTTTGCCTATTCCTTCGCCGTCCTCCTTTTTCCCTCCCTTGGGGAACATGTCTATTTCGAGACGTCGGCTGTGATCATTACCGTGATCAAACTGGGGAAAATGCTCGAATCACGGACCAAGGGCCGGACCGGCGGCGCCATCCGCAAGTTGATGGGCTTGCGCCCAAAAACCGCGACAATCCTGGACAACGGAAAAGAAATGGAGATCTCACTTGCCCAAGTGAAGCGGGGAGATCTGGTCATGGTCCGTCCAGGGGAGAGTATCCCTGTGGACGGGACAATTCTTGAGGGGGAATCAAGTCTCGATGAATCCATGTTGACCGGCGAACCCCTTCCCGTGGATAAAGGACCTGGAGAGAAGGTGACCGGAGGGACCATGAATCAAGAAGGTCTTCTCAAATTCAGGGCCACGGCAGTGGGAAAGGAGACGGCCCTCGCACAAATCATCCGTCTTGTCCAGGAGGCGCAAGGGAGCAAAGCCCCGATTCAGGCCCTGGCCGACAGAGTCTCTGCTGTGTTTGTGCCCGCGGTCATCGGGATCGCATTCCTAACGTTTATACTCTGGTGGTGGGTGGGAGGGACGTTCGTACCAGCCATGATACGGATGGTAGCGGTATTGATCATCGCCTGCCCATGTGCCCTCGGGCTGGCCACTCCGACCGCTATTATGGCAGGCACGGGAAAGGGTGCGGAACGCGGTATCCTTTTCAAAAACAGTGAAGCTTTGGAGATGGCCACAAAACTCGATACTATGGTCCTGGATAAGACCGGGACCCTGACCATGGGCAAACCCTCCGTGGTCAATATCGTGGTATTTGATCGCCTCATCAAAGACGAAACAGGACTCTTGAAGCTCGCGGCATCGGCGGAGCAAGGTTCAGAACATCCCCTTGGGCAGGCCATCGTCAAAGAAGCGAAAAAAAGAGGCATCATCCTTTCCGAGCCGGAAGGCTTCAAGGCATCAAGGGGCTTCGGAGTTCAGGCACGTATCAACGGACAGCAGGTCCTGGTGGGAAAACCTGCCGGATTTGAGGAGATGGCCTTGGGTGTTGACCGTGACACGGAATCCCTTCACGTTCTGCAGGATGAGGGAAAGACGGTGATGGGGGTGGTGGTCGACGGAAGACCTGCCGGGCTGATCGCCGTCGCGGACACCCTCAAGCCCGACTCCCGGGATGCCGTTGAAGCACTTCACCAGCAGGACCTGAAGGTCATCATCCTCACAGGCGATCATATAGAGACGGCCAAAGCGATGGCTTTAGAAGTGAAAATAGACAAGGTCATTGCAGGGGTTCGTCCGGAAGAAAAGGCCGCAAGGATCAAAGATCTCCAAGGCAAAGGAGAAAAGGTAGGGATGGTCGGGGATGGCATCAATGACGCCCCTGCCCTAGCCCAGGCCGATGTGGGTCTTGCCATTGGAACCGGGACGGACGTGGCCGTTGAAACGGGCGATGTGATCCTGGTCCGTGGCCATCTGATGGGGGTGGCCACGGCCATTGATCTGAGCAGGGCCACCATGAAGACCATCAGGCAGAATCTCTTTTGGGCCTTGTTTTATAACGTGATCCTCATCCCCGTTGCCGCTGGGATATTCTATCCTCTCCAATCCCTGCCCGGTTTCTTAAGACAATTTCATCCCATCCTGGCGGCGCTGGCCATGGCCATGAGCAGCATCATTGTCCTGTCCAACAGTCTCCGTCTTTACAGGGCGAAATAGATCCTTCAACGGCCTCATATCTTCTTTCCATTTCTTATCGTCTCAATAAAGCAACCTCCAGAACTGCCGCCACCTCCTCCGCTTCCCCCGCCGCCACTGCGGGGATCATTGTCGTTGACAAAGATTATCGCCTCACTTGAAGGATACCCGTCCGCCCTGGACGAAATAACAAGTTCCTGGCCCCCGTCCACAAAGTCATCATCGACCACGTTGAGGTCAAATATATTCGAAGTCTGCCCTGCTGCGATCCTGATTGTCGTCGGAACGGTCACCTCCGAGGTGTCACCGGAGGTGAGAGACACATCAAGATCCTCCACAGGGGCCGAAGCCACACGCACAAATCCTTGACCGATTAATAGGCCGTCTCCTTCCGTAACGTCGCCCGGCACGCTGAGGGTGATAGGACTACTTTCCGTTACTTTTCTGATATTCACCCGGCCCGTACCGATTTTGAAGGTCGAATTTACCGGATCGACACCTGCCCGTATGGCGTCCCTCACTTCTTCACTGCTCAAGCCTCCATTTGAAGAAAGGACGAGACCTGCAAGCCCGGCCACATAAGCCGTCGCCATGGATCCGCCTTGTAGAAATCTATAACCTGAAGGGTCAGCATTGATGCCACCCTCTAATGGCACAGTGCTCAGAATCCTATCGTCTATTCTATGATCTCCTCCTGGGGCTGCCACATCGACCCAGTCCCCGTAATTGGAGTAGTGGGTCTTGGAGTCATCCCCCGCTGTTGCGGCCACTGCAATCACATGATCGTAGGCGGCCGGATAGGAATCGAATAATGAATCCGTGTTCTCATTACCCGCCGCCGCAACCAGGAAGACGCCCATTGAATAGGCATAGTCAATGGCATCCGATTCGACCTGGGAGTGCTCACCGCCATAACTCATGTTAATAACATCCGCCCCGTTGTCCGCCGCATAAACCAAGGCCTTAGCGATATCATCATTCTCAGATGCGCCATATTCCTCGTCATCCTCCAATATGGAAAAGGCCACCCTTACCGGCATGATACGGCAGTCCATGCACACGCCCGAAATACCCACCCCGTTATCTCCTGCACCAGCTGCAATGCCTGCAACGTGGGAACCGTGGCCGTTGTAGTCCGAAGGATCGTTGTCGATATCCGTGTAATCCTCTTCAGGGATCAACTCATACCCGTCATCCACATAACTCTGGGTGTCAATATCCACAAAATCATACCCCTGCCCCTGAGGACAACCACCGCTACAATCCGCCAGCATATTGTCCGTCAGGTCTTCGTGATCATACGCAACACCTGTATCAATCACCGCGATGATAATCCCTTTGCTCCCTCTTTGAATATCCCAGCCCAGTTCCGCCTCCGTATTCTGATGGGCCCATTGTTCAAGAAAAAGGGCATCAGAAGGTGTATGGCTCGTATAGGCCAGATAATTCGGTTCGGCATATTCTATGTCAGGGTCTTTGGCATATGTCCTACTGGCCTCCATGACATCCACCTCTTCTTCGAATTCCACACGGTATATGTGGTTGAGATAGGGAATCTCCACCCCTTCAGGGACCCTGTTGGCCCTCTTGGGAAATCCTTGCCTGGCAGAATCAATTTGCTTAAGAAACCTTTTCTTTGCGCTTTCCCGAAATTCACTTGCGGTCTCTTGATTGAGAGTCAGTCCCTTGAGGTTCCTTCCGTCTTTGGATCTGAACAGTCTTTCAATCTTCTTCACCCTGAATCTATCATTGAGGATATCCAATGTGGACGTCTTGGTAATCGTCTTAAACGGCTCTCTCCGTCTGCTCAGCTCCTGTGCGATTTCTCCGATATCCGCGTCATCCTTGAATTTGATGAGGATCTCACCGGGCACAAAACTAAACATCTTGGGGCTTCGAGCAGGATGGTCTTCTGCATTCCCGAGGGGCAATTCGATATTTGAGATCAGGAACAATAAAACAAAACAGGTCACAATCAGTGAAGAAAACCGTCTCCTGGATCCCTCTTCACATTCTGGTTTCATAAGTTTCTCCAACCTTTTCATCTTTCCCCCCACACTACTCACACATCACCAGAAGAAAGCCTTTTACATCCATTGAAAAAGACTATCCAAGATTCTGTTTTTGTGATGTAACCCGGGGTATAGGCTGTAACATACTGAAGAAGAGCCCTTTATCAACTCCGAATCCTCCACCAAAGGTGGAGGGTTCAATAAAAACCAAGCAAATTCCGCGCCAAGTCGAAGAAAGACATCAACTGATAATTCTATGATGATATGGGCAATATTGTACCGGATGGATCAGAGCTATTTGGTCGTCCTTATCACGCAGACAGCGCAAAAAAGACTCCCTGCAATGGGTAACTGACCTAACGAGGTTCTGACGAGAGCTCGGACAAGGGTCTTCAGTTTAGGTCATCTTAAGACTGTGGTCTCAGTCTTCTTATGGAAAGGACATCCTTTGTCTTGATGCCGACTATACTTCGCTCAGGGTAAAAACCTCCTGGCACGTTGACGCAAGGATAAACCAGGGATGCCTTCCCTAGCAGGGTTCCGGGGCTTGTGACCGAATTACATCCGGTCTCGGTATAATCGCCGAGGATTGCTCCGAGTTTCCTTAGCCCCGTTTCATAGACCTTCCCCTCCACCATTAATTTCATCTCGACATCAACGATTTTCAGATTGGCGAGCTTGGTTCCGGCACCTAGATTGACGTGATTACCCAATACACTATCTCCGATATAGGCAAAATGGCCTGCTTTGGCATCATCCAACATGATGGAGTGTTTCACTTCTGTTGTGTGACCCACTACACATCTATCCCCAATAAGGCAGTTCCCTCGCAGATACGCCCCCTGTCTCACCTCTGTATGGTTGCCTATGATTGAGGGGCCTTTGATCAGGGCCCCCGGCTCAACGACTGTCCCTTCACCAATGTAGATATTGGAATCAAACAGCACTGCTCCGCCATAAAGAACAGAGGCCCCTACGAGCTTTTTGCCTTTTCTGAAGACTTTTAGCTCTCCCTTGGTCGCGTCACCGCTTTCGATCTCGAAATCATCCTGCACCACTTGGCCATTCCATAATATACAGGTCATTGGAAGCATCCCATGACTTGGCAAAGTTACGTTTGGGACAAGATTCTTCTTGATATACGGTTTCAGCCTGGCCAGCGCCTCCCAAACAAATTCCAGGTCTGCAAAAACCTCTTTATGTGTGTATTCTTTCAAATCAAAAAAATCTTTTGCTTCTGCCATCTATTTCTCCCTACTCTTCTAGTGTGGAGGTGTCCCCTTCAGGAAGTCCAAGCTCTCTTGCTTTCAGGAGTCTCCTCATAATTTTGCCGCTCTTGGTTTTGGGAAGCCTTGGAACAAATTCCATCTTCCTCGGACAGGCCAAAACGTGGAGTTTCTTCCTGGCAAATCTCTTAATATCTTTCATCAAATCATCAGAAGGCTCATACCCCTCCTTCAAGGAAAGGCCTTCCCATGGACCCAGGCCTTATGTCCTGTACGGGATAGTTGGCAATCTGAATACAACCTGTTTCTGTCTGCCACCAGTTATCATGAAAAGGCAGGCCAAAAACCTTGTTCCCCCAAAGGACTGCTTCAGGGTTCAGGGGTTCTCCGAATCAAATGCCTCGGAGCCCTCCCCTTTAATATAGAATCAAAAAGAATAGGATATTGTCTCGTAATCATCATCCGGAAAGAGGGAAATATGGCTTGTATGCAAAAACATCCTCCCCTGTAAGTTGCTTGTTTTATTTCGGAACCTACTATCCTGCAGTCCGATTACAGGCTCGGGAAGGGTGACTCCTTTTTTTCCGGGGCATATACAACGCAACCCACGGAATACAGAATATCCCCCAAAAAGTACTATCCACTTTTTCACTGTTAACACCGTTAAGTTGAATTGACAAGAAGCGCCTTTCTATAAGCATAAGTATAGGGAATTTAGGATTGTATGTCAATCAAGAACACACCTCATCATTTATGGTCTCTGGTCTGCGCAGTGACTGAATATCAATGTTTGTGTCCACTATATCAAACAGGAGAAGTCTTATTAATCACACATTGCATATCGTTGGCGGAACACGATTTCTTGTTGGAGACAATGCCAACTCTTTGAACATACTATATAAATGCTCCTTTCTTGTGGCCTGGTACGACTCTTGCTGACTTATGTTATCGTCAAGAAGGGTTTTCGTTTGAGTTATTTGGAATCATCGCATGCCCATTGGCAAAAGTAGCCTCTTACAGTATCCCCAAGTGGATCAAAAAATGAGAGATTTCATCAAAATAGGCGTATTTCTTATCTTTCTCTGTTGCCTTGCCCTAAGTGCGGCCCGCCCTTATTGGGAGAAGTATTGCCTGGAACTGCAATTAGAGGCTGCTTCAGTTTATGGCGCCAAAAACAGTCTTGGAGATACAAGGACTTTCTTGGACAAAATCATGCGGGAGGAAGGCTACTATTTTAGCGGGGATGATTTTGTAATAGAAAAGGATAAGAATTGCAGAGTCGCCATACGGCTCGATTACGTGGATGAAATCAGCTTCTTCGGTATCAC
>CAZCCX010000006.1:0-21078 GCA_964497115.1 uncultured Desulfobacteraceae bacterium | reverse complement strand
ACGCCAGGAAATCACACTCTGGACAACCTCTTCCGGGTCTTCGTTTCCCATCAGGACAATGAGGGCCCCCGTACGTTTTTTAGCCAGTTCATAGACACTCTCCACAATGACTTCCACAGGGGTGTTCAAACGCATACGAGGAAAACCCCAAAAAAAACTCTTTAAGTTCTTGGCCAGAAGTAGTGAACGGATTTCAGTCCTGAACACGACGATGATAATGAGGGCCGCCGCCGCTGTAATGCCCTGGAAAACCTGACTGGTCAGAACCATTCCCGTGGAGAGTGTGATCGGAAGAAGGACGAACCACAGAACAGCGATTCCCATGAGGATGCCAAAAACAAGGGTCCCCCTGAAAAGGGCATATAAACGGAAAAGGATATAGCTAATCAGTAGGATATCAGCCACATCCCAGCATCGAATACCTGCAAGAAAGGTGAATAATGTATCCATAGGCAATCAGTCCGTAATACTGAACCTTAATGTCTTAAGGATATTTCCCTCCGCATCTCTCACTTCCACGCGCCACGGTCCTTTATCCGCATCACGAAGTTGCATACTGTCCAATGTCGACCACCGGGGAGGCTTAAGGATGAACTTCGGATTCCGTCTGCGTTCATCTTTCCAGAACCAGCTGATACGAATAGGCGTTTTCTCCGGCACCGGGTCAAAATTCAAAAAACAAAAGACTTCCTCCCTTTCAATGGAAAAAGCAACAGCTTCATTCAACGGGCCCAGGCCTCTTAACCCTTCACACATGACGGCCCGCACCAAAGTCAATTCCTGTGGTGACTCGACAGGTGTAGCCTCCTCCTGGTCCTGAGCAAAAGCCTGGGAGGAGAAATTCAGAGCCAGGTAGATCAACAGAAGAAAGAATGTGAAGAATTTGAATTTCATTGTGATGTTCCTGATCTTTTGAGCGGAATTCATATATAATAGCATAGAATGAGGGGAAATAGTCAGATAAAATATGGGGATATATGAAGATTTCTCAGTGGGTCTGGTTTGTATCATCGCTGATCTGTTTCAAGAAGCTATAGATTTCTTTAGTGATTTCGGCAGAGACCTCCTGCATAGCATGACTCATGGCCTCGGCTAGAGCCTTTGGTGTTTTCCCTCTGCAGGGTTCTCTGTTATGATAGGATTTCTGCAACAAAGTCCTTTTTCTGACTTCCGTCTCGTCGACTGCTGTCAAGACAATACTGACGGACAGGACTGCTTCCCAGCCGTCTTTGGCATCCCATTCAAAAAACTCATCCACCCTCCCCTCCAATATGTGGGAAGCGGGGACCCTGCTATCATGGGACAGCACAGCTTCAAACAGTCCGGATTCTCTCATGTCCCGGCTCAGAAAATGGGAGACAAGCCCACCGGGATTGTCCCGCCATTTATGATAAACATACGCATCTCTCTCAAATGCTCCCTCTCGATAGACGATCCTATTTGTGTCATAGGTTGGGGCTACGCTAAAACGTTTGACCCTTAGAGCCACGGAAAGGGGTTGAAAATGACTTGGTGCGGGCGGGTCATATTCCAGTGTATAGAAGGTTGTCTTCTCGGCCTTTATCGGTTCCCTAAAATTCACACATCCACCAATAAGGAGACAAAAACACAGAAAAAAAGCACATATCTCTCTATGATTTTTCATCAAGCGTCCATATCTTTTTTGAAACATTTCACCTTTTCCTATTTGCATAAGCAACCTGGCTCCTTTTGAAGATCCCTGCAGCCCCGCCCCCACTGGGCGGGATCTCCACTTCGACAAGCTCAGGACAGGCCGCGACGCTCCGATCCATCCTCCGCAGTAGCCTGCTACGGAGGACGGACAAGCTCGCAGGGAAACCGGGGACCCGCCCAAAGGGTGGGGAGTCCGAAGGAAGTCCGGACAATCTCCCAAATGTAAGGAAGTTTCTATTGTAATGCGCTCGCTGTGCATTTTCAATGAACACCGATTGGAATCATCAATCAACCAATAGCAATTAATAATCGATAACCGACTCAGTGCTTGATGAGGAAATTCCTTCTATTTCGACATTATTAATCATCATTCACCACTTTCCTGGGCGAAGGAGGCTCACTAAACAGTAGCTGCCAGGGTTGCTCTCCAAGAGATTCTATGAGTTCGTTCATGTTTTCGCTTGCCCTCTCCAAATTCTGTACAATGGAAGATAAGTTTTCCATGAGATATGTCATAGACTCATCAGTCTCACGCACCAATGAAGATCCATTTACAAAAAGGGCATTGGCATTCTCCATTGCCTTCCTGAAGTCTTCGATACCTCTCTTAATGCTCTCCTTCTCCTCCGCCACAATCCCTTCCACCCCGTTAAGCGCACTGTCAAACTGACTCAGACTCCTATCCATCTTAGCCATCAAGGCGTTAACGGAATTCCCCGCCTCATCCATGGAAGTTAAAATGTTATCCAATCGTTGATCGTTCAACACCTGACCGATACGAAATAAAGATGATTCGAGATTGTCCGAAATTCCTTTTATGTTCGCTTCCGAAACCTTTTTATTAATATTGTCCAGGGACAATTGGACTTTTTCGGAGATCCCCCCAATGTCCAGTGAGTTGAGTTGCTTGAGGAGGTCATCGACTCCCTGCAACAGTTCCCTGACGTCACTGGGTTTTGAGGCCACAATCTGATATTCCGAGGGGAAATTAAGAGGAGGAGATTGATCGGGTTCCCCTTCTGCTTTGCGATCCAATTCAACAAATATGCTTCCGGTAATTCCCACCAGTTTCAGCCGAGCCACAATGTCTTTATCAAGCTCTTGGACTGACTCAATCTTTAGTGTGACCTGTATCAGGTTTGCGTCCGGAGCCACGTCAATGCCTTCAACCCGGCCTATTGGGACACCTCTATACTTCACTATGGAGTCCACTTCCAGACCCTGAACCGATTCATTGAAATAGGTCACATAGTATTGCCCCTCCTGAAGAAAATGGGACATCCCCAGCCAGATCGTGACCAGAATGAAAAGACTGATCCCTGCCATCAAGAATAGCCCAACAGCGAATTTTGTTTTCTGAGAAGCCATTTAGAAAGTCATCCTTTCAAGTAATAAAATCGCTTTGTGTTCTTGTTTGACTTCCGAAAAGATGGGAATCAAAAAAAAGAACCTCTTACACAATGAGGAGACAAGGTTCAGGATTCCCCTCTGAACTCTGTTAGCTGCTAAAACGTCTGGCGGTTCAAAAAATGTCTGACAAATGGATTTTCACTCTGATCCCGCAGATGCTTGGGATCTCCCTCAGCGATAATACTCTTGGTGTTTTGATCCAGCATGATAATCCTTTGAGCCACGGTGAAGATGCTCTGGAGTTCGTGGGTTACAATGACCATAGTGGTTCCAAGACTTTCATTGAGATGGACAATCAGGTTGTCCAGTTCCGCTGAAGTAACAGGATCCAGACCCGCAGAGGGTTCATCGAAAAACAAAATCTTTGGATTAAGCGCCATAGCCCTTGCGAGCCCTGCCCTCTTTTTCATGCCACCACTGACCTCGGAAGGAAGGTAATCTTCATATCCATCCAGATTGACCAGATTCAGCTTCATCTTGACCAGATCATTCACGGATTCTTCGGAAAGATTCGTGTATTCTCTGATAGGCAAGGCTACATTCTCACCAAGCGTCATTGAACCGAAAAGGGCCCCACTCTGAAACAGAACGCCGATCTTCCTTTGCATGGCTGTGCACTCTGCATCATCACAATTGGAGATATCTTCACCATCAATGATGACCCGGCCTGTCCGAGGAGGATAGAGCCCTATGAGATGTTTGAGCAGAGTGGTCTTCCCGCTTCCGCTCCCTCCAAGGATCACAAATATCTCTCCTTCGTACACTTCAAAGGATATGCGGTCAAGGATCGTATCCTCCTCATACGTGGCAACAAGATCTTTCACCTCTATGATGGTATCGTTCCGCATCCGTATCGATTCATCCCCAGTAATAATGGATGACGGCAAAGACTGAGTTTGCCACGACAATCATAAATATGCTGCTGACCACTGCCGAAGTCGTAGCCTCACCAACTGAGGCCGCCCCGCCTCTGACCTGGAATCCCCTCAGGCAACCGATCCAAGTGATAATCAAAGCAAAGACGCCACTCTTTAGAAAACCCCAGAAGATGTCAAAGAGATAAAGCGTCTTAATGGTCTGCGCCATATAGCCATTGGCAGTCAAGTTAAGCATAAAAACCCCCACCACAAGACCGCCTATTATGGCGAACAGATCTGAAAATAAAGTCAAGAATGGCAACACAATGACTGTGGCAACCATCTTAGGGATAACGAGAAACCGGGTGGGAGCGAATCCCATTGTAAACAAGGCGTCGATTTCATCGGAAATCCTCATGGTCCCGATTTCAGAAGCAAATGCCGACCCGGATCTTCCGGCAACGATAATTCCTGTCATAAGGGGGCCCAATTCACGAACCATCGCCAAACCAACCAGCGAGGCTACATAGATATTGGCTCCAAACTGCTGGAGTTGGGCGGAAGACATGAAGGCCATAATCAGGCCCATCAGAAAACTGATGAGCCCAACAATGGGGAGGGCATCCACCCCCGTGTTCTGCATGGCCAGAATCGTGTCATCTCTCCGTAAAGATTTGGGGTGAACAAGGACATAGAGCAATTCCACAAAAACAGATCCGACAAAAGACATCAAATATTTTACGTCCCCGGCATGACGGATGGCAGCATCGCCAAAGCGGACTAGTACCTTTGGTGTGTTTTTCTTCTTGCCCAGAGAAACCCTCTTTCCAAGATCTGCAAAATTGAGGATAGAGAGGGTCTTTTCTATTTCACCGTTGGTGTTCTCCAGAGAGAATTGCCCCCTTCTATCGATCATCATGTTCCTCAATTCCATGAGAACCAGAACGCCGAAATCGTCCATGTATGACACTTCTTTGAGGTCAACGGTCAATGAAGAGGGGTCTCGATCTCCTATGATCGCGCTCAGTTCCTCGATTAAGTGGGCTGCGTTGGACGCGTCCATCTTCCCAAGGAGATGAAATACGATAGCTCCTTCATCGGTCACCGAAACATCGTATTGGCTGGACTGTAGATTTTCTGAGGTTTTCATGGATCAGGGTTTCTCAAATCTGAACTGTCTTAAACCTTCATCATCGATCTCATACTGTGTCTCCAAGGAATCAACATCCATTTGAAAAATCAACCACCCCAGAAACCCTTCATCGTTGGACCATTCAAAGGCGATTTCAATCGCTTTTTTGCCCATTGGATGATCCTCATCAGCGCGATAAAAGGTGAGTAGCTTGTGGAGAGAATCTTCTCTTCCCTGGAAAGATACACCTTTATAGGTCTCATCAAGGATCCCTACCGTATCCTTCTCCTCATTTGCTGAAAAGACATCAAATACAGTTTTATCCTTGTTTAGCAAAATCAATCCGATATAGGGAATCGTAGTGGGATCTTGGATTCTAAAAAACTCTCTCATCAATTGACTAGTCTCTGACCTGTCCTCCGCGGCGAAGGGATCAGCCAACAGCGATTTGAGCAAGATGTAGTCTTTGGCCAGCTGGTTTCTCAATGTCTGTTTCTCAATCTCGACGGGAGGTTTTTCCTTTGAAGAGTAGGAAACGCCGAAAAAGACCGAGGCCACCAGAATCCCGAGCAAGAAGACAGCAGGAAGAAGCCGGTTGCGGGTCAGACGATATCTCTTTTCAAGCTTTTTGACCTTGGTAACATCCCGTCCAAGAGAAAGGACGCCCTGGAAGTTATTGTGACCGTCATAAAGTAGGGTTGTACTCGTGGATATGAAACAGACTCCTCTCTCCGGATGTCTTATCCTAAGGACTCTCTCTCTCACCGCATTCCTCGACTGAACCTCATCAAGAAAATCCCTGTAGAGTTGAGGCTCTTCGTAAATCTCTTCCACAGCCCGATTCCGCATCTGATTCCAATCCCTTCCATAGAGGCCCTCTGCACCCATATTCCAAGAGATGATCTTCCCTTCTCTATTAGTCAAGATCACCGCATCCGGCACTTGATCACAGAACGTTTTGAGTCCGTAAAGCACCTGGCTTGTCTCATTGAGTCGTCGTGCCAGCAGACCACATATCTCTTGAGAGAATTCAGGAAATTCCTGGAGAAAGGCGGAGACCTTATCTTTTGGAATACGTATGGTTCTCACGTCGTCAAAGGCTTTTACTGTGGCCGTCCTCTTCCCCCCTAAAAGAAAAGACATCTCCCCAAAAAAAGCCCCTATTTCCGTGATCTCCCTGATTTTCGTTTTTCCCCTGAAGATGTCCAGTTGTCCTGAGATCAGGAAATAAAGGTCCTCAGAATCGTCTCCTTCGAAAAAAATGACCTGGCCCTTTTCGTAGGTCGTGTGATATTTGGCCAGATCAGGACTATCTATGATTTTTTTCCACATATATAGATCCAGTAAACATAGGCTTGAGCATGCAGCATTATACAAAAATATATCTAATCATGACATGATAAGACAAATACATATAATCTGGGCCAATGAATTCGATATATTAATATATCATGTTACAACGCTTTGATGATACCAAAATTCTTGCCTTCAGCACTGATCCCAAGTATAAATTCTAGGAATTTCCTTTTTATAGAGCGCCGAAGGCGTGATTTCATTACAGGTCTCAGATGCCCGAATTCTCTTTTATCCACACGGCCGATCTCCACCTCGACAGCCCTTTTGCCACGCTCAACCCCGATAATCCTGATTTGGCTGACATCCTACGCTCAGCCACGTTTGATGCATTTGAGAAGATCATCCAAATCTGTCTGGAAAGAAAAGTCGATTTTCTCCTTGTGGCCGGCGATATCTATGACGGGGCGGATAGGAGTCTCAGGGCGCAGGTCAAGTTCAGAGACGGTCTTAAAAGACTTGATAACGCCGGCATTCAGGCCTACGTAGTCCATGGGAATCATGACCCCCTGGACGGGTGGTCCTCAACCCTTGAATGGCCTTCCAATGTCCACATCTTTGGGGATCATGTGGAAACCCTGGAGGTAAAAAGGAACGAAGACCTCCTGGCCTGTATCCAAGGTATCAGTTACCCCAAGAGAGAGGAGAGAAGAAACCTCTCCCTTCTTTTTAGTCGGACAGGCCCTGCCTATCACATCGGCCTTCTGCATGCCAATGTGGGTTCAGATACCGGACATGAACCCTATGCTCCCTGCAAGTTGGAGGATCTGCTCAAACCGGACATAGATTATTGGGCCCTTGGGCACGTACACAGTGCAAAGATCCTGTCTCAAAATCATCCCGTGGTCGCCTACCCCGGCAATACTCAAGGACGAAACATTCGGGAAACAGGAGAGAAAGGCTGCTACCTGGTCACGGTCCGGGAGGACGGAGATGTTGAATTCGAGTTTCTTACCACGGATGTAATCCAATGGAAGAAAGTGGATTTCCCTATCCGTAATCTAGAGTCCGAACAGAAACTAATTACTGCCCTTGATCAGTTCTGTCTGGGACTATCCGAAAATGAAGCAAAGCGTCCTGTGATCGCCCGCATGACCCTGTCAGGACATGGCCCTCTGTACAAATTCCTCAGGAGGCCTGACGCCGTTTCCGACTTGCTGGAAATTCTGTGTGAAACCTCGATGTCCCGTTCTCCTTTTGTTTGGGTCGAACAAATTCACCTTCGAGCAGGCCCGGAAATAGACCCGGAGACGAGAATGAAGGAAAATGACTTTCTGGGAGACCTGCTTCGCCTGTCGCGAGAAATCTCAAATGAGGGTGATTTCGAAGAGTTGATGAGAAAAGATCTCGCCCTCCTGTTCGAAGATACAAGAGCCCGTCGATTCATTGATTTTCCGAAGACGGAAAGTCTGAAAGACCTATTGAGGCAAGCAGAGAGGATCTGTCTGGAAAGTCTGAGCCGGGAGGAAGGAGAATGAGACTTGCCAGCCTCTATATAAACGGGTTCGGTAAGTTTCATGACCTGAAGATCGAGGGGCTTTCCTCAGGGATTACCCTTTTCCTCGGGATGAATGAATCCGGGAAGAGTACCCTCCTTGGCTTTCTCAGGGCCCTTCTTTTCGGATTTCCGGACGGACGCAGCAATGAGAATCTCTATCCCCCATTTGCCGGGGGGCAACACGGAGGGAACCTCACTCTGGTGACCGACAGTGAGGAACTCCATGTGGTGGAACGCTACTCGGGCCCCCGCGGCGGAAAAGTGGATGTTCTTAAACCGGACCAGACTCACGCTGGCAAGGAGTTCCTCAGTCGTCTTCTAGGAATACCCAGCAGACAACTATTCAAAAACATCTATGCATTCAGCCTCTCAGAGCTTCAGACCTTCGAAACTCTCAACACAGAATCGATCAATGATACTCTCTACAGCGCAAGTGCCGGAATCGATTCGGCCGGACTGGCAGAATTAAGAACAGAGCTTGAAAAAAAGGAGAACGATCTCTTCAAACCAGGGGGAAGCAAGCCGAAAATCAATGGCATTCTCTCTCGCCTCATGGCCGTCTCAAGAGAGAAGAAAGAATTGTTCAGCTCTGTGGAGGATTATGATCGGACAAAGGCTCAGATCTCCGGTCTCAAAGAGAAAATCCGAGATCTGGAAGAACAAAGGCATCATCTCTTACTTCAACTCAAAAACGCAGAGAAATGGATTAGCATCTGGCCGGAATGGATCAGTCTCTCTTTGAAGAAACGAGACCTCGAGGACCTGGAAGTCATCGATAATTTCCCGTCACAGGGCCTTCGTAGATTTGAATCCTTGAAGAGCCGAATCGAAGATCTGCAGAACCAACTCTTAGAAAAAGAGGAAGATATTAGGGGTCTGGAATCAAAGGTATCATCTCTGAAAGTAGATGAGACCCTTTTGAAGTTTGCATCGGCCATTAGGCAACTTCAGGACGACCTGAGCCACTTTAAGGCGGTAACGCAGGAGATTGCTTCCAGGAGTCAAGAACTTGCTATTGGGAAACGGAAACTTGAGGATAACCTCAAAGACATAGGTCCCGATTGGTCAGAAGAAGAGATTCTGGAATTTGATCTTTCCATTGCCACACGCGAAGAGGTGCGGCATAGCAGAGACCTGTTTGAGCAAGCCACGCTGCAGGTTCATAGCAAGAAAGAAACCCTTGAACACATCATCTCCAGAAAGAACGAAGCAGAGGAAGTCATCCGGAATCTCACTGAACCTACTTTAAATGAACCTGATCGCCTCGCGGAGATGAAAAGGTCCTGTCGTGAGCTGAGAGAACTTGAATCTGAAGACCGTCTCCTGAAAAAGGAGTTGGAGAATATAGATGAGCGCCTCCATGACCTCCGAGAAGAGAGTCGTGTCTTTGAAGGAAACCTCGCTCAGGGAGTCTATGGGATTCCCTCTTGGCTCATATTCCTCATGAGTGGTATGGGTCTGTCTTTTCTGGTCTGGTTCACATTCTACGGTGAACACCCCTGGGCCATACAGGCTGGTGGGTTTCTCCTCTTCTCCGGGCTTCTCTTATGGATCTTTAGATCGCGATTCAAAGGGAAAGAAAGAGAGAGGAACCAAAACGTCGTAAACCGGATTAGGTATCTCGCCAGAAGCATCGATGAGTTGCAGGCAAAGAAATCGCTTGTGAATGGCGATCTCGATCGAATCAAGGAAGGCACGCGTGAAGCCTGTGCCATTCTGTCCATATCTGAGACCCCGTCCAAAGCGCATCTGGAGCACATGGAAGAAGACCTGGCCAAAAACGCGAACGAGTTGCAGCGTTGGATAAATGCCGCCGAAGAGGCCTTGGAGGCTGAAAAGAAATGCGAGATAGCACACCAAGAGCTGGCGCATAGCGAGTCACATGCAAAAGAGGTTCGAAACCGGTTTCAGGACTGGTTGAAAACCCGTGGGTTAAAGCCGGTCCTCTCCCCCGACGGGGCATTGGAAACCCTTTCCTCCATTTCATCCATTAGGGAACAGGTCGGATATCTAAGGGGGCTCAGGGCAACCATAGCATCCCTGGAGGAGACAAGGGACGCTTTCATTGAATTGGCTAACCAAGCGTTGCAGGGCTGTCACAGAAAAAGCGTGGGAGAGGATCATGTTCAGGTCGCCGTTCACAATCTGGTACTGGACTTCCAAGAGACGGAAAAAGCTGAGCAGGAAAAGGTCCTTCACAGAAAGGGGATGAATGATACTCTTGAGGCTAGGAAAAGGATTCAAAAGCAGGCCCAAAAAGCTCAAGAGGAGATGAAGGCGCTCATGTTGTCTGGGACTGCAGATAATGAAGAGCAATTCCGAAACAGAGCTGATACTTATGAAAAACGTGAGCTTCTAGAATCAGAAATCAATGGCCATGAAGACAGAATTATGCGTTTTTCAAATAAGTTATTATCAATAGATGAAGTTAAAAATGAGCTTTCAAATCTCAGCCTTGATGAACTGGAAGAGGACAAGATCAATCTGGAACAAGAGGTTAAAGAGATTGAGTCAACACTCGACCGACATAAAATGGAGCAAGCAACCCTCGAAGAACGAGCCCGGCAACTTGCCAATGACGATAAGATCTCCTTCTTGAGAACAGAAGAAGAGGGGCTGAGAGAAGAGCTGTCTTCGCTTGCTATGGAGTGGAGCACGGCGAGGCTCGCACAGGGTCTGATCCGAATGGCATGGACAAAATACCAAAAGGAAAAACAACCGGATGTCATTCAGGAATCAGGTGAATTCTTTAAGCGAATGACAGGGGGGAAGTATCCTTCTCTGGTCGCCCCCATCAGAGAAAACCGTATCGATGTGATGTGCCAGGACAATAGCCAAAAGGGAATCGATGTGCTCAGCCGAGGAACGGCTGAGCAGCTTTATCTTTCTTTGCGTTTCGGTTTCATACGGGAATTCTCAAAGACCTCGGAACCCCTGCCCATCGTGATGGATGATATCCTGGTCAACTTCGATCCACAGAGGCTCAGAGCCACGGCCCATGCCATTCTTGAGTTATCACAAGAGCATCAGATCCTCTTTTTCACTTGCCACCCGCAAATGGCTACTCTTTTCAGAGATATTGAGCCCCATATCCCTGTTCTGGAAATAACGGAACAGGGAGTGGAGAGATGGGTGCAAACAAAAGCTTAGGCGTTCTATTCCTCTGAATCCCCTTCCACTGCCTCACAGCACCCGCATTCACAGGGGCTGCTGGAAGCGCAGGGCTTACAGCAATAAGTCTTCCCGTCTTCTTCGTATGCATTCCCCGCAATCATACATCCACAGACCGGACACAGTTCTTCCGCCATGGTGTTTTCCTCCTATATTGTCATTCGTTCACCTATTTCCTCTCAAAATAGAGCCCCTGAAACTCCTTTACCAGATCTTTCATTTTGGTTACATGGGTCAAGTCCGTTGTCTGTTTACACTTCATGCCGTAGATCAGCATTTCATGAAGCAATCCCAGCTTCTTGTCATAGTCTTTCGCGTCCGGTTTGATCCGCTGGGTCATAAAATACTGGCTGACAATCTCCTGGATTTCATCTGCATGATTTTCCTTGTTCATAATCCAACGGACGAGCTGATTGGAATTTTGAAGGCCTTCCTTTTCAATCTGCATGATTTGATTCATGGATTTCTCAATGGTCCCAATATGTTCGGTGATCATCTCTATCCGCATTTCGTCATCATAGATTCCACAAGGTATCTCGCAGTGACTGAATGCGTTGACAGACAAAAGACAAACAATACAGCAAGTTATCAGAATTTGTGCATGTATCTTCTTCATAAAATCCTCCTTTAGTCAAACATTGCCTTTCTCCTGACCTATTAACGCTACACAGGTATAACTGTAACAGGGATGTGTGAATTCTTCAGGACCTTTTCGGTCACGCTCCCAAAATGGAAATGTCCCCTTTGTCCTTGGCTTGCCATCACAACCAGATCCACTTTCTCTTTATCCATAAGGGATAGAATCTCCTGAGCCGGGTCCCCCACAGAGATATGTCTTATATAAGAAGGGCATTCGTCCAAATACTTGTTGCAAATCTGCTCCAGTCGCTTTTTCGCTGAGGGTTCAGCCCGTTCCATGAGCTTTTCCACGTGGCTCTCATCAAATTCTCCGTACCAGGGTTCATGATGGGCGATATCCTCGATCACATACAGAACATGTATCTCAGCCTGATATATTCGGGTCAAAGAAGTCACAAACTTCAATGCTTTTTCGGCGTTGCTTGAAAAATCAGTTGGCCAAAGTACTTTCTTTATATCCATACTAACTACGCCTCATCTGGTTCTGCAAAATCACACACAGAGAAAAGCTTCAATGCACGACATCTACACAAAAAAACCTAATTGCTTTTATGCCGTCACACCTTTGTATTTGGCATAGATATCATGCACCTTCCGTTTGAGTGCCCTTATCTTCCTGGAATCCTCATCTGATGACCAGTGAGGTTCACTGATGGAAAAGAGGCTGTTGCTGAGCCCATCTATGACATGCTCCGTGGCCTCACACCATTCGGATGTGCATATGCTACTCATTTCAGAAGCCTCATCTATGCCCTTCTCCAACACATCCAGAGACCTTTCAAGGTTATCGATAAACGTTCTCCAGGTTTTCACTAAGTCATCTTGAATGATCGTTTGGAATGAATCTTTTGGCATCACCATTCTTGTCTGTACCCCCTTTCTTCATGCTTCGAAAACACATCAAGACCAACATTCCGCCAACACAACATTTAGTGTATCGTACTCCCTTCAGGGGCCAGCTCTTCTGCATTCTCCCCTGTAAATAGCAGTCTGCCACACTCTTTATTCAGGAAGTCAACATTGTTTAGGAACACATTTTGCCCAAACGGATGTATCTCTTTCAGGGAATTGGTGTGAATAAAGACCTTTGAGGTCCCACGGCACTTATTTCTAAGTAATTCAATGAGTTGCTGCGCAGAACTCCCATCAAAATCGCCCAGTAAATTCAGGTGCATACTATCACCATTCCTGTGAGTATGGATCTTGAAGTTTCGGGCCATGACAGACATTCCCTCTCTCAGCAAGGTTTAGCTGCGTTCTTCTCACTCAAAAACGTATACAGACTCCATTCTGGTCCTTATTAATCTTCCTCTACATTCCCTGCCCTACCATCATCACAGGGTTCGTCCCCATCATTAGCCCTCATATGTTCTGCACTGGGTGCCGTCGTACAATAGGGGAGATCCGCTACATTCTTTTTTTTCTTACTCTCTTGCTTCTCTCCCGGGTCTTCAGTCTTCTCTTCCATCACACTCACCTCCTAATAGAGTCTTTAGCGAAATTTTCTTCGTTTTCAGACAGTAATACAACTGTTCTAATTGCCCCATAGGCACTCTGGTCAGCTGTTCAAAAAAAATTTCGGTCTCAGCACGGGTAGCCGGCTAAACCTATTTTTCCAATATTTCTGCTTCCAGATCCTTTATATATTGAGCGATCAGAATGCCAAGATAGATGCATGCATTTCCCTCAATACAGGAATCAGCGTCTCTTTTGTCGAGGAAAGCGTGCCGACGGTGTTTTCCTTTGGAAAAAGTTACGACCCAGGCCGTTTTCCCATCGTCAAATTCAAGTTCCGTGGAGAGACCGTAGGTATCAATTTCAGGGTACATATCCAAGAGCTTCTTTTTCAGGTCCTCTTTCGTATAGCTCATCATTAGACTCCTTCTCTATTATCCTCTTTCTATCATATCTAAAAATAAGATTTTATATAGAAAAGTCTATGTGGGAACATCATTATTAATAAAAAACCGTGAATTAGCCTCAGAGGTCTCTATCCTTTCATCAGATAGTCGTAAGGAATATCTACGGGACGGGTACCGGGATCTAGGCTCTTGTTTGTCCTGCAACGTCAGCTAATTTTCTTTACCGCGTCCAAGACAGTGTCATAATCCGGTTCTTGGCTTATCTCTTTAACGATCTGGATGTATCGGATGACCCCCTCACGATCCACCACGAAGAGAGACCTGGCCAATAAGCGCAGTTCCTTGATCAGCACGCCATATTGGATGCCGAATTCCGCCTCACGGTGATCAGAAAGCGTGATGACTTTATCCACACCCGCTGTCCCGCACCACCGCTTCTGGGCAAAAGGCAGATCCATGCTGATCGTAAGTATCTTAACATCTGGATTAAGGTTACCCGCTTCCTCGTTGAATCTTCGTGTTTCCATATCACACACAGGGGTATCCAAAGAAGGCACCGAAGAGATGACACACACCTTTCCTCTGAAAGATGAAAATTTAACAGGTGAAAGATCATTGTCGAGCACCTTAAAATCAGGGGCCGAATTCCCTTCTATGAGTTCTTTCCCAACAAGGGTCAATGGATTGCCTTTCATGGTGACTATTCCGGTACGTTCCTCCACGTAATCTCCTCCGAATTCTGGGACCTTACCATACCAAATATTGCATTCATGCTCTTCCTATTTCTCTCTCATCACATCATCAGCCCAACTTAAGGCGGCCGCAACATTCGGGAAGCCGATGGTGCTTGTAAGGAGTATAATGGCGTGAATGATCTCCTCTTGTTTTGCGCCTGCTTCGATTGCCCTTTTCGTATGGCTGTGAACAGCCCCTTCTGAGCGATTGGCTGCTGCAGCAGCCAACTGGATCAGGTTGGATGTTTTCTCATCCAAAGGGCCCTCTTCCCGCACAGCCTTGCCGAGCTGTTCAACGGCATTCATGAATTTGGGATATTTTTGTTCAACATGATCAAACCATTTAGGTCTGTTCTTTTGCGTCACGGCAACCTCCCTTCGCCAACTTTTCTCTGATCCCTTGATCCTTCTCTTCCTTCCGTTATCAATGAATCATTCCCTATGATCCCTTTTCGAATTGAATATTCTTAAATGGATTCCTCAGAGACTGCTGAATCTCTGAATCCTCCGGGACAGGTAGCCAGCGTTGTCTGTCATTCTCGTTTCCATTCAAATACGGATAATCATTGCCCCAAGATCTAAGGAACCTCTGTGAACTCTTCCCCAGTAATTGATTGTCTCTTCTCACGGGGGCTTCTCTGCCTTGTGAAGTCTCCTTGAGATCGGTTTCGATCCCTTTCCACGGTCTCAATGCTGCGCCCATGTCTTACCTCCTTGAAGGTCGTTAGGCTAGCTTTTCCACAATCCATGAACATTGCAGTATTCGCGAGCAACAATGCCCTCCTTTTGAGTTTGAAACGTCGCTTCGGGTGCTTGCCCCGGTTTTAGGAACTGACGGCAGGATGTATCACCATCAATAATCTCTACCCACTCAATGTAGTGTTTTTCCTCCATGGGATGTGGGACGCTTCCGACTTTCACGATCACGCCATCCGGAGTTTTTTCTTTCACCGGCACATGCTTTTCCTTTGCCGCATCCACCGTGTTCTCGACAAAAAGCTCCATGGGCGACCCGCAGCAAACCAGATCACCCCCCGCCCCATGAATAACCTCTACAATATTCCCGCACGCCTCACATTTGTATATTTCTCTTCTCTCTGTCATTTGAACCCCCTTTTGATTGGTTTTTAGCCGCTGATACTTCATTCCGAATCGTTTAAAACCTTGACCTTGTCAGGCCCCCCTAAGGATTTCTAGGGGCATATCAAAAAAGTCTATGGCGTCGTTCGATCTGAATTGAAAATCAGGCATCGCCGCCTGGTTGGCTCTTTCAAGGCAGTCCCCACAATTCCAGTACTGCCAAGACGCCTCAATGGCGTAATTCAGACAGTCTCCGTAATGCGGACAAAAAACATTCCTGTCTCCCTTCTCGTGCTTTGGGTTGTGCGCTGGTTTCATGGTCCCCTCCTTTGCTTTGGTTTACGGTGTTCTTTACTTCCCAGATCCTATCTGACATGAACCCTCTTCAGCTCATACAGATTCTCTCCTACCTTCTTGTGTTCGCTATCGGCCTCAAATGCGGCTGTGATGAGTTGAAGCGTATGATCATCAAGCTCAAACTCATCCCAACCGAGTCGCTCCATTCTCCTGTTCATCTCACAGAGACCCAGATTCGTGTTCATTGAAGTTATGTTGAGCAGATCCCTGATATAGGCCGGAATCGCACCCGGCGCGATGCCTTTGTCCACCAAACGGTCGCCTAGAATTCTTAAGATATGATCCATCTTAACTCCGGCCTCATCGTTTGACTCATCTCCTCTTCTCTCTAATTCCCTGTTTGTCCCTATAGATATCAGCGACATCTAGGATATAAATAGGGTAAAACCCGTATTTTATTGAAAAAAACCCCCTATTTTCTAGCAAATGTTCTGTGAAAACGCCTGATCGAGAGAAACCCTCTCTGTTTAGTCGCTGAAATACTTAGACAAATCCGAACGGTCTACTCCGCCCGGGTTATTGTCTCTGTCCGGCTGGTTTTTGAAAAAAATTATCAATCAGAGCAAAAATCTCGCTAGCTTTTGATGAGGCTTTGGTTATGAAATGGTTTGCACCTCCCGCTCTCGCAGCCTCTCGATATTCAGGCAAATCGTGGCTTGTGAGAACAATGATTTTCGCCTCAGAATTGGATGCCCTTATCTTCCCGATCAATTCAAGACCATTCTCTCCAGGCAATTTGATATCCATGAAGATAAGATCAGGATCAAAGGCAGACACTTCATTCAACGCTTCCCTCCCATCTCGGGCTTCTTTGAAGCTCATAGAGGGATATCTGGAGATCAAAAGGCTTCTCAAGGCCTGACGAAAGCCGTCGTTATCCTCTATGATCAGTGTCTTATGGGTACTTGTTGTAAGAACTGCCATTGTCCGGTCTTTCGAAACATGCCTGTAAACATGACAACTTGAAAACCACTTTACGAATGTCCCGTTCTATGGTAAATGAGGTCTTTACGGTATATTTGAGGTATAGATACTGTATTTTCACAGTGGATTCTCTAAGAACCCGGAATGGAATCAGCCCTTTAATTCCCGAAAAGCGGGCAATATGACTGAACCATATCGTGTCATAATCGCTGAAGATCACACTATACTCCGTGAAGGGTTACGGGCACTATTGTCCACTGACCCCCGTTTTGAAGTCGTGGCTGAGGCGGAAGATGGACGTACAGCGGTGGAATCTTGTGAAGATCACCTCCCTGACCTTCTGCTGATGGACCTCTCCATGCCCAGAATGAATGGTCTAGAGGCTATAAAAGAGCTCAAAAAACAAAACTCAGAAATGAAGATTATCGCCCTGACGGTCCACAAGACAGAGGAATACATCCTTGCGACACTTCAAGCCGGGGCAAACGGATATGTGCTGAAGGATGCCACCCACTCGGAACTGATGATGGCCATGGAACATGTCATGGCAGGAAAGCGGTACCTAAGCCCTGGAGTCTCGGAGAAAGTGATAGAAGGGTATTTGGAGGGGAAAAAGACACTAAAGAGTAAAACAGCCTGGGACGCCCTGACGAGCCGGGAACGCGAAATCCTCAAACTCATTGCCGAAGGATATAGGAATAAGGGGATAGCTGACGATCTTTGTATCAGCTCGAAAACAGTGGAAAAGCACCGGGCGAATCTGATGAAAAAGCTGGACCTTCACAATGCCGCGGAACTGACCGCCTATGCCATGGAAAAAGGGTTGGTTGTCAAATAGTCTTCTCCGATCCTGGTGTCGTGTCCCAGAAGTAACTCGAACAAAAAAATTCCTACTGCAGATTCAAAGGGGGGACACGACACTAGGGTCCCCTCGGAAACCACGAAGCCCTCACCCTGGTTCCTGCTCCTCTATGGGATTCAATCAGGAACGTGCCACTTGAAAGCTCAGTCCTCTCCTTCATGCTGGAGAGGCCGATTCCGTCTTTGACTCGTCCCTCAGCCAGTTCCTTCTCCAAGTCAAACCCTATGCCGTTGTCCTCGATAGTCAATTCTATCTTCTCATCCGTCCCTTCTAAACAGAGGTCTATGGCATTCGCCCCGGCGTGCTTTGTGACATTGTTCACGGCCTCCTGCAGGAGTCTGAAGATGACCGTCTTCAGGCTATCCGGCACATCATCTTCTTTTATGTTAATCCGTTTATTGATGCGAATCCCTGAATAAGTGTCTTCTACTTCACGGCAAAACCAGGAAATGGTCGCAAGGATTCCCAGATCATCCAGAACAGAAGGGCGCAGGTCTCTGGAAATGGTTCGCACTTCTTCCACAGCTTCCTGGACCAGAGGAACAACGGTTTCCAGTGACTGCCTAACTTGAGCGGGGTTCTCTTGAGCTATCTCATTAAGCGCCGTCTCCACGGTGAATTTGATGGCACTTAGGCTCTGCCCGATTCCGTCATGAAGCTCGCGAGAAATCCTTTTCCTTTCTTCCTCTTGGGCCTTAAGCAGCTGCGAGGAGAGACGCCGAAGCTCTGCCTCTGAACTCTCAAGAGCTTCCTTATCTCGCCTGCGGCCGACAATCTGCCACATACCGTCCAGAAAGAGTCTCAACTGTCGGACATCGGATTCATCATATTCTTCCTCTTTGTTGGCCATGGCACCGATAGCCACAATTCTATCCCCATCAAGAATTGGAACCACCATGAAACGAATGAGTTCCACATGACCTTTCGGATACCCCTTCTTCCCAGGATGGGGGAGGGAGTAATCATTCAAAATGAACGGAACCCGTTTTCTTACAGCCTCCCCCCAAAGGCCTGACTTTTTTATGGGAAAATGTATTGAATTCTGAATGATTGAACACTGTTCCATTGCATCGTTCGACCAGGCGTGAATCGTCAATTGCGTTTCCGTCTCATTCATGAATCCAAGAAACCCGATCTCACTTTCTGTCAGTCTGACCCCTTCCTCCAGCACATAATCTGCGGCCTCCTTGATTGATAAATCTGTCAGCAGATTCAGTTTCATCAAGGCCTCAAGCCGTGATTCATTAAGCCGAAGCGCCAGCTCCGTCCGCAGTCGTTCGGCGATCTCTTGTTTCAACTGTGCATTAGATTCCGTCAGCTTGAACGTCCGCTCCACAACCCGTTGTTCGAGGTCAAGCCGCGCCTCTTCCAATGCCTTTTCAACACGTTTGTGTTGAGTAATATCTCTATAAATGGTCATCTTTGAAACGGACCCGTCCCTGTGGGCAACGGGCGAATGGCTCACTCGATAAAACCGGCCATCCTTGGGGCTGAGGATTTCGTCTTCCACATGTTCCCCTTGCTGGACCCTGTCATGAACGCAAAAAGGACATTTTTCCTCAAGATCATTGATTGCCTTGTGGCAGACTTCCCCGGTGGCATCACGACCGGTCCTTCTAATCATGGCCGGATTCATGTACGCCACACGAAAATCAGGGGAGCAAATATAGACGGGGTCGACCATGGCTTCCATCATGGTTCGATACTTCTCTTCATTTTCGCGCAAGACCTCTTCGCTCTGTTTCAGATTTCTGAAGAGAAGGTCATAAGGCCTGACAAGACCCGTCTCTATGATCGCCTTGTATATGAGATAGAAGGAGATGATCTTTAAATAGTGGCCAATCATGTTGGAGAAATCATAGGCATCCACATAAAATGTGAACGCCAGTTCAGAACAGATGGTTAGGAGGATGGATGAGATTAACAATCGAAAGACGCGTTGATCAAACTCAACGCGCTTCTGATTGAGTGACGCGATCGCCCCCATAAGGATAAGACAGATAAGATACTCGCTGATCTTCTTAAAAAGGGTCAGCCCTACCTCATCAGCAAAACACACAGGGAAAATGTCCCAGTAGAAGATACTCCCCAAGAGAAGGGTAACAGCTCCAATGTAGAAGAGGAATACGGTTTTAGTGTTAAGTGGTCTGCCAAGAAACAGGGGAGCGATGAGAAGTGAGACGCTTTCCAAATATCTGGCCGCAATCCACAGCTGAGTCGGCAAATCGGTTCCATATCCCTGAAATACGCCCATCCCTGTATAGCTCAGCGTGTGAAGGAGATCTATACCTGCAACAAAAAGAAAGGCGATTCCAGCGAAAAGAAGGTAATTGTTCTCCAGAAACCGTCGGGAGTTCCAGGCGACCAGAAAGATACCGCAGGCTACCACAATGCTGAAGACCTCTGCTAGGCTGTGAAAGAGAAGATAATTGTAGAGGCTGGTAAGATAGAGACCAACCAGGAGCAATAAACTGGTTATTATGGCCACACATCTCTTTGGAATGACGGATTGTTCTTTCATGCCCCACTCCTGTGTTGTAATGTCACTTCTCCTTCAAGGTCCTTTATCACGAAGTGACTTCTTATCCCCTATTCCCCAAGCCACCACGGCGCTGCAACCACCAACATGAAGAGATCAGTCTCGCCTGTATTAAGAACGCTATGCGAAGACCCGGTAGGGACCCACACGGCGTCCCCCGGAACCACATGCTTCGAGTCTTCCCCCACGCTCATTTCTCCCTCACCGTTCAGGAAAAAGTATATCTCTTCCATGGGGTCGACGTGTGCTTCAATCTCTTTGCCCGGTGATAATGTCGCGGACGCGAAAAAGCCAATTTCCTTCAGGTCTCTGCGATCCAGGACCATCTGTGCGATTGCGCCTCCGTGAGCAATGTATGTCGTTTCCAATACCTCTTTGTCTCTAAGATTTCTGACTATCATCTATTTACTATTCTCCTCCTTTGAGATTTCATCTCTTAATCAAAATATGTGGTCATTCTAAGCATTTCTTCCGATGAGACCAAATCAACTTGATTCGAAAAAACGAAGGTATTTCGGCTTCCCCTCCTCCGCTTCAACGGGTCTATGGAGGATGGAAACGTCAAAGTACGTTGCTCCTTCCTACAGAAAGAGCCATATTATAAAGCCCGTAGAATTACAAATAGGATGACAGCTGTTGCGATGACCGTTAAACCCGGCTTCAGAACGTACTGGTAGCTCTCCAAGAACCCGGCCCTGTAATAGTCCTTTGAGACAATAAAACAGAGGTGAACAGGCGAAAGGATCATCCCAATGTATCCGAATACATAGGCCAGTCCGACCGTGGACAGGAAATCGATGAGATCGGGGGAGTGAGACATAGGGATAATAAGGGGGAACGACGCCCCGACAAACCCCACCGCTATTCCCGTGATGAGCCCCGAGAGAAAAGGCATGATCAGGATAATGAGCATTACTGGAATGTGATAGGCCATGAGTTCATTCCGGATTTGCATCACGGCCTGACTATCCTCCATCATTCCTTTA